>JAPUDW010000161.1 GCA_027492915.1 Bacteroidota bacterium
GTAGGCTTCATTTTCAGTATGAAGTCGCTCTAACGTAGGGAAGGGGACAAAAACTTTAAAACCAAAGCCGTTTGTAGTGATTAAAGCGTAATCTTTGCCTGTCGCCGCAACCATGCCCTGAATACTCGCAATCATATTTGGGTATCCCGTAAGTTAGTCGGTGTAGCTCTCGTACCGCGAATTATGCAAATCAGTGATCGCAATCGCTAATCCATCTGCGGCGTCATCCGGTCGTGGAATATCTTCCAGCCCCAGCAAAATGCGTACCATCTCTTGCATTTGGGGCTTCTTTGCGCCGCCAAAGCCAGCAATCGACTGCTTAATGTTGTTCGGTTTATATTCACTGATTGGCAGCTTTGCACCCGCTAGCGCCGCGAGGATAACGCCGCGCCCCTGTGCAACCGTAATTGCGGTCGTTACATTCTTCGCGAAAAACATTTCTTCAACTGCTGCACGGTCGGGTTGATATTTCTGTGCGAGTTCGGAGATGCTGTCATAAATGATCTTGAGTCGATCCCACATCGGTGTATGGGCTTCTGTCGTAATGACACCATACGCAATGGCCTGTAGCGAGCCATCGCGTAATTCCTCAACCACTCCGTAGCCAACGGTTGCTGTTCCGGGATCAATCCCCAGACTAATCATTAAGCGGTTTCGAGTGCGGTAAGCACATCATCCGTAATAGCAAGGTTCGAAGCAACACTTTGTACATCGTCCAGTTCTTCGAGCTGTTCCATCAGCTTCATGTTCTGAACAGCCTTTTCAACAGCGATTTCGCTTTCGTTCTTGGCTTCCCAACGCAGTTCGGATTCGCTAATCTCGTAACCGTTGTCAGAGAGTGCTGTTTCAACCGCCGAAAACATTTCGCGCGGGGTATAGACCACAATCGTGCCTTCTTCATCGACCACATCATCAGCGCCAGCTTCTGCTGCCGTCATGAATACGGTGTCAAAATCCGGTCTAGCCCCACCTAAGGTGATGAACCCTTTTTTCTCGAATTGCCAGCCAACCGACCCCGCCGACGCTAAACTGCCACCGGCGCGGTTGAACAACCGTTTGACTTCCGCCAGTGTGCGGTTCTTGTTATCGGTCATCACGTCGATTAGGAAGGCCACGCCTTCCGGCCCATAGCCTTCATAGGTGATTTCTTCCAGCATTTCGCCATCACCGCCGCCTGCACCGCGGGCAATAGCACGCTCGATGTTTTCGCGCGGCATATTACTTGCTTTGGCCTTGCTGATCGCCAGCTTGAGCTTGGTGTTGGAGCCTTCATCACCGCCGCCTTCACGGGCTGCAATCATGATGTCCCGCGCCAACCGTGTGAATATCTTGCCACGTTGGGCATCGGCTGCGCCTTTTTTACGCTTGATTGTAGACCATTTACTATGTCCGGACATGGCCTATTCTCCATTTAAAATGTGTTTGAAAGTGTCTGCACATTATATCTTAACGTTATAGGTGCGTCGAGATCAAGGCTTTGGCTTCTTCACTGACCTCTTGGGCTCGCTCACTAGTTTAGGCGATATGTTATAATTCGCGTGGTTGTGACGCTAATTGATCTTTTGAAATCATTAGTAAACAGTTATTCCTCCTCAATTCTGTGGGAGTGTGAGCTTAGCTCACAACTTTCAGCTTTTAACCACCTATTTATCAAGGTTGTGAACTTGGCAAATATCGCTCCTTCTCAATCCACCATCTCCCGCCCGACTATAGACCCACAGCGCCGTGCTTGGGGCATAATGCTATTGTCCTTTGCGGTATTTTGCACCATTTGCTTGGTTTTAGTTGTGGGCTTAACCTACTTCTTCTTTCAATCGACGGTGCCTCTGGATGGTGTTCTGCAAGTGGCACGCGGCAGCGCCGGCATCACAGCGCAGGAAACGGTACGAACGACTTCTAGTGTCGCCAATAATGATGTCCTCAGCACCGATCCGCTGTCACAGGCGACCGTTCTATTACGTGATTTGGAACGCGAAAAACCTTTAATTGCTTCAATAACCTTGCGTGGCGATACCTCCGTTCGTTTACTGCGTGGCCTGCGTCCCCGCTTCCAGTGGAGTAACGGCGAATACACAATTGAATTACAGGGGTTTCGCGGGGAACTCATCATTGTTTCGCCCAAAGAATTAGCTCACCATCTCAATATGAGCATAATCACAAACGCTGGCGACTTAATTTATGTGCGCTCTGGCGGTCAGTACATCGTGCGCGCCTCAGATTCCCGTGTTCAAGTATTGAATCAGGACGGCGACATCATTTTGAAACCGGCTAATGTTGATGTCGGGCGTGCAGTTCCCGCCAACAGCCAAGCTGTTATCAACTATGCCGATAACCCCGGCGAAGTGACCGTTTCAGTAGCTTATGCCAACTTACTAAGCGATGTTGTTTTTCAGGATTCGCTAAAAGAACCGAATATAGTTGCCGATCCGGTCGCTTTCATCCAGCCCTTTAAGAGTGATTGGTTCTGCAAAGACAATAGTGTGCCTAAGGGTTTTGCCATCCCCCAATCAATTGATGGTCGTTCGGCCCTTCGTCTGCTCCGCGCGGACGATGCCACCTCTCACGGTGAAACTGGATGTATTCGCTCTTGGGGTGAGGGGCAAAATGTTGCCAGTTTCAATTATTTGAGTCTTCGCGCTACTTTTAGAATCAACTATCAATCGTTGAGCGCCTGTGGTCAGGATGGCAGCGAATGTCCGTTCATGTTGATCGTCGAATACTACAATGCGGTTGATGATGAGCCACATGCGTGGATTCATGGCTTTTATGCCAGTGTCGATCCCAACCGGAACTTCCCGCTGCAATGTAATAGTTGTTTGCAGTTACATGAGCAGATCAACGAGAAAGCTTGGTTTACTTACGACAGCGGGAACTTACTCAACCTCATGGCGAATCCCGATCAACTTGCCCAACAGCGTCCCATCGCCATTATTGATGTGCAGTTCAAAGCGTCTGGTCATCAATACAATGTGGATGTTGGCGATATTGTGTTACTTGCAGGGTTGGACGCAAATCCGTAATTTGCAGCTATTCTGCGAAACCAATGCCTAGCGCCTTTAGTGACTGCCAGCCGGTTTTGCCCATAATCAGATGGTCGAGCAGTGGAATATCAAGCAGTTTACCGGCTGTCACCAGCACATGCGTAATCTCAAGATCTTCGGGTGATGGGGTAGGGTCGCCCGATGGGTGATTATGCGCCAAAATCACGGCTGCGCTGTTACGGGTAATCGCCTCGCGAAATATTTCTGACACGCGCAAAACTGAGCTGTTCAGCGTACCGATGTAAACGGTTGGCATTCCAACCAGTCGCCGCGACGAATCCAACAACAGAACACGCACATGCTCTTGCTGTAAAAACTGCATGTCCATCAATAATCGTGCTGCATCCTCGGCTCGTTCGATGACAGGTCGCTCGTTGGATGGCATCACCATCACTCGCTTAATGAGTTCAACCACCGCCATAATTTGCGTAACTTTTGCTGTGCCTAACCCGCTCACTTGCATCAGGTCAGCCTGCGTCGACTCCATCAATCCGCTTAACCCGCCGCACCGGCTCAATAAGTTTTCCGCAACCTGTAATACATTTTCCCCGCTCGTTCCAGTACGCAGCAAGATGGCGATCAGTTCAGCGTTGGAAAGGGCTGAACTACCGTATTGCATCATGCGCTCGCGTGGTCGTTCATGAGAAGGAATTGCGTTCAAAGAAGATGGATTTTTCATATAATAGTTGTCAGATGTTCCAATAAGCTAATCGAGAGTTAAACTCATATATACACTGAGGTTATCTTTTGCGCCGCTGTCCACTGGCTGATATACTGGCTTTACATCGAACTTGAATGTTTGGAGTTCCCAATATGGGTGAGTTGTTAACGGGCTTAGGTTTATCCAGTGATGTCGCATTGGGTATTACCATCTATGGCATTGTCCTGCTGGCAGCACTCTGGCTAGCCATGATTGTTTGGACGTATCGCGACATGCGTTCCCGTTCGCGGGATACAATTGCCCATATCGGGAGTGCGCTTTTAGTCGCGTTGCTGCTTATTCCCGGCCTCATTATTTACTTGTTAGTGCGCCCGCGTGAAACGCTAAGTGAAGCTTACGAACGCTCGCTCGAAGAAGAAGCCCTTTTGCAAGAAATTGAAGAAAAGCCCACTTGCCCCGGTTGCGGTCAGCGTGTGCAGGCTAACTGGCAGGCGTGCCCGCACTGCTTCACTCGTCTCAAGAAACCCTGCCTTCACTGCCACCAAATGCTGGAACTCTCGTGGCAGGTCTGCCCCTACTGCACAACTCAGCAGCGTGCCACCGAGACAGGCAGCGTTGTGCTTTCGCAGTACACCCGCCCTGTCAGCGTCCCTGAAGAAGCACCCAACCCGCCTGTACGTGTACGCCGCGCAGCTCGAAATGCTGAACCATTGGAATTTATCGAGGGTGATGATTTTTAGCCAGCGAGATTAATGATTTTGCTGGTATTTAGAAACATTAGGAAATGAGGGGGAGCACACAGGTGCTCCCTTTTTGTGAGATTTGTAAGACTAACGTGACACGCTTACTTAAAAAGCCGTGACATCACCGACGGTGTGAATCTTCAGAAAGTTCGTTTGTCCGCCTACGCTGAACGGCACACCCGCGATGATGACAAGACTGTCACCCATCTGCACCAATTTGGTCTCTTGTGCTGCGCCGACCACGGTTGTGATCATCTCGTCAATCGAGTGGAATTCTGGTATCAACAAGGGCACGACACCCCATATCAGCGCCATTCGGTGCTGCGTTGTTTCGTTCGGCGTCACGCAAATAATCGGTGTGCGCGGACGCTCTTTCGCCACCTGCCGCGTGGTATAACCCGTCAACGACGACGTGACAATCGCCTTCGCGTTCAGGGCTTCTGCAATTTGGCAGGTCGATTGGCTGATCGCGTCTGAGATCGCTTCGTTACCCTTCGCCCGTGGCTTATAAATTGTCCGTGGCTCGGTACGCCCCGCCCAGATACTCTGTTCGGCAATCACCGCAATTCGCGCCATCGTCTCAATCGCAATGATCGGGTAGCGCCCCGCTGCCGTCTCGTTACTCAACATCACTGCGTCCGTGCCGTCTAGAATAGCGTTGTATACATCGCTGGCTTCTGCACGGGTCGGGCGTGGGTTATCAACCATCGAGTTCAACATTTGTGTTGCTGTGATGACCGGCTTTCCGGCCTCATTACACAACTTGATGATGCGCTTTTGATGGAAGGGGACTTCTTCCGCTGGTGTCTCAATACCGAGGTCGCCGCGTGCCACCATGATGCCATCGGATACATCGATAATTGACTCGATATTCTCTAGTGCTTCGTGCTTCTCGATCTTCGAGATAACCGCCACTTCACCACCGAGGTGCTTAATCAGCCAGCGCATCTCGCGGATGTCATCTTGCGACCGCACAAACGACATTGCCAGAAATTCCGTGTGTTTGCTCAGTGCGAATTCCACATCCGCCCGATCTTTGTCGGTGATCGCTGAAAGGGTCAACCGCGCCTTCGGTGCCATCACACCCTTGCGCGAACTCAACACGCCGGGTATAACCGCCTCGCACACCAACCCGCGTGCAATGGTATGCGTCACCATCATTTCCATGTTGCCGTCATCCAGCAGCAGTTGCATCCCTGCCTTAATATCCTGAATGAATTCGGGGTGCGGCAGTGAAATAATCCCGTTTTCGCCCGGAACATTATCCAGCGTAAACGTCACTTGGTCGCCCTTTTTTAGCACCAACGGCTCGTTAGCGACCTTGCCAATCCGAATCTTCGGCCCCTGAATATCGCACAAAATGGCGATAATCTGACCTTCTTCTTTAGCAATTTGGCGAATGCGGTCGATATTTTCGCCGTGTGTCGCGTGGTCACCGTGCGAAAAGTTAATGCGTGCCACATTCATTCCGCTGCGAATCATCTGCCGTATACTGGCCTCATCGCGTGAAGCAGGACCGATGGTAGCTACGATTTTGGTGCGTTTGTTTTCCACACCCGACATGTTAGACAATCTGATTTTCCTTTCCCGATTACACGGATGGCTAGAGTTTGAGGTTAGTAAAGGCTTTGATGCCGGGGTAAACCGCCGCGCTGCCCAATTGTTCCTCGATACGCAGAAGCTGGTTGAACTTCGCCACCCGGTCAGACCGTGACGGCGCACCGGTCTTAATCTGGCCTGCGTTCATCGCAACCGCAAGGTCAGCAATCGTCGAATCTTCCGTCTCACCACTGCGATGGCTGGCAACGACCGTCCAACCCGCCCGCTGGCTCATTTGGCTCGCTGCCATCGACTCCGTCAGCGTACCAATTTGGTTGACCTTGCACAACAGCGAGTTTGCGGCTTTCTCACGAATCGCCCGTTCAACACGTTCAACGTTGGTCACTAGTAAATCATCACCAACGATCTGCACCTTGTCACCAATCTTTGCCACCAACCGTGACCAGTTTTCCCAGTCATCTTGTGCCAAACCATCTTCCAACGAAATGATCGGATAGCGTGAAGCCCAGTCTGCCCAGAACTCAACCATTTCTTCGCCGCTTAGTACGCGCCCTTCAATATCCAGATGATACTTGCCATCGCGGTAAAGCTCAGAAGTCGCGGGGTCAAGCGCGATACGAACTTGCTCGCCCGGTGTATAACCTGCTTGCTGAATGGCTTCCATAATGACATCCAGTGCCGCTTGGTTCGAGCCTAAGCTTGGCGCGAAACCACCTTCGTCACCGACCGTCGTGTGATGTCCACCCTTATGTAAGATTTTCTTGAGTGCTTGGTAAATCTCGACACCCCACCGCAGCCCCTCACGGAATGAGTCCGCGCCCACAGGCATCACCATGAACTCTTGGAAGTCCGTACTGTTCGCTGCGTGCTTGCCACCGTTCATAATATTCATCATCGGAACCGGCAGCATGTGTGCATGAACACCACCAAGATAGGCGTACAACGGCAGGTTGACACTTTCAGCCGCCGCCCGTGCCACTGCCAATGACACGCCCAGAATAGCGTTCGCCCCCAGATTGGACTTGGTCGGTGTGCCGTCCAGCTCGATCATCGTTTCGTCAATAGTTTTCTGTTGTCCCGCATACATGCCACGCAGCGCATCCGCTAACGGGCCGTTTACAGCGTTCACCGCACGCAGCACACCCTTGCCATCATAGCGCTTCTTGTCGCCATCCCGCAGTTCGAGTGCCTCATGTTCCCCCGTTGATGCACCGCTCGGAACCATTGCCCGCCCGAATGCGCCATCTGCCAAACGTACTTCGACTTCAATCGTTGGGTTTCCACGTGAGTCTAGGATTTCGCGCCCGTGTATATGTTCAATTATCGACATATGAGTCTCCTGTGTGGTTAGTAGACACAATCGCATGTCTCGTGATCAGCATCACAGATTTGTGTTGTGTGAATTTCCCGATGTTGCAAGGCATAATGATATACCGATTTCGCCGACTCGTCACCACTAAACTGTAAAAATAACAGCAAGTCACCTATAATTTCATAATTGACTAGTCTTTGAGGTTGAATTGTTAATGGCATCTCGGCGTAGAGTTTACCTCGATTATTCCGCCACCACCCCGACCGATCCGCGTGTACTTGACTCCATGTTACCTTATTTCGCGGCGGAATATGGTAATGCGCGTTCGTCGCATGGCTTGGGGCGCGTTGCCACCGCTGCCGTTGAACAATCGCGCGAACAAATTGCGAAGGTGCTGAATTGCCAACCGTCTGAAATCTATTTCACCAGCGGCGCTTCTGCGAGCGGCAATCTCGTTTTGCGTGGTGCCGTGTGGTCGGCGCGTCAGCAGGGGCGGGGCGGTCACATCGTCACCAGCACCATTGAGCATAGTGCTGTATTGAAAACCGCCGAACAGCTAGAAAATGTCATGGGTTTTAGCTACAGTCTATTGTCCGTTGATCGCCTCGGTAGCGTCCATCCTGCCGGCCTCTCGGCTGTGTCCCGTGCAGACACAGCACTCATCAGCGTCATGCTCGTCAATAATGAAGTCGGCACCATTCAGCCCATTAGTACCTTATCTGCCGAAGCCCATGCCCGTAATATTCCCTTTCACACAGATGCCGTGCAAGCTGCTGGACAACTTTCGCTGGATGTGCAAACGCTCGGTGTTGATTTTCTGAGTCTGTCCGCTCATAAGTTTTACGGGCCAAAAGGCATTGGTATTCTCTATGCGCGTAGTGGTGTCGACTTGGGTCTAGAGCCGTCAGAAATCGAAGCGACACTTAACGTCCCTTTTATCGTCGGCATGTCAAAAGCCCTTGAACTCGCTTACGCCGAATTGGATGAGCGTGTTGCCCACTTCACCAGCCTGCGTGATCGTCTGATCGGTTCTGTATTATCGCGTATCCCTGATGTGCATCTCACCGGTAATCCCCTCAATCGTCTGCCATCTCACGCCAGCTTCTTGTTTGCTGGGCTGGATGGCAATGCCTTAGTTACCCATTTAGATATGCGCGGTATTGCCGCCAGCAGCGCTTCGGCTTGTAAGACTGGCAACCCTGAACCGTCATCGGTTTTGCTGGCAATGGGTTACCCGCGGAAAGATGCGCTTGGCAGCTTGCGTCTAACCGTTGGGTTGCACACAACCCCCGAAGACATTGACTATACGGTTGATGTTTTGTCTGATGTTGTCGAGAAGTTACGTAAGTTGAATCGAGAGATGGCACTGTGAGTAATAATGCTGATATTCGAGTTGTAGTCGCCATGAGTGGTGGCGTGGATAGCTCTGTTGCGGCTGCCTTGTTGGTCGAGCAGGGCTATGATGTCGTCGGCATGATGATGCGACTCTGGTCGGAAGAAACCGTTGCGGGTGGCGCACATAACCGCTGCTGTACACCTGACCAAATGGCAGATGCCCGCCGCATCGCCGCCCAACTGGATATTCCATTTTATGTCTTGGATACCAAAGATGTTTTTCGTAACACCATCGTTGAATTTTTTGTCGATCAGCATCGGCAGGGTGTAACGCCCAATCCCTGCATGGAATGTAATCGCCAAATTCGTTTTCGTTACCTGCTGCAAAACGCCCTCGCGCTCGATGCTCAGTACCTTGCAACTGGTCACTACGCCCGTGTTTCGCAGGCTGATGATGGGCGCTATGAGCTGCGGAAATCGGCTGATAACCACAAAGATCAAAGCTATGTCCTTAGTGTCTTGGGGCAAGAGCAGTTAAGTCATGCGCTCTTTCCAGTAGGCCAGTACACCAAGCCGGAAGTGCGCGAAATTGCCAAGCGTTTCGGCTTGCCCACCGCCAGCAAGCAAGATAGTCAGGACTTATGCTTCATCGGCGACAACAATTACCGCCGCTTTCTGACCGACCATGCCCCTGATGTCATGGTCACAGGTAATATTGTCCGCAAATCCGGCGAGGTTGTGGGTGAACACATGGGTTTGGTGAATTACACCATCGGTCAGCGTAAGGGGTTGGGTCTATCCAGTCCCGATCCGCTCTATGTCATCGGAATTAACCCGCAGCAGAATGTGCTGGTGGTCGGTACTGCCGAGGAACTCGGTCGCGCCACACTCACAGCCAAGCGCGTCAACTGGGTGAGTGGTGTCATGCCGCCGGAGCCTTTCCGTGCCGAAGTGAAAATTCGCTATAAGGCCGCTGCTGTTCCTGCGCTTGTCGAGCCGCTGCCCGACTCGCGCATGGCAATCACCTTCGATGCCCCCCTGCGTGACATCACACCGGGGCAGGGTGCTGTCGTCTATGATGGTGATCGTGTCCTTGGCGGCGGTGTTATCGAACGCTTCAATAACCCCACCTAATCATCACATCTCGTAGGAGCTGGAAGCGCAGCGTTCTAGCCCTTTGAAATCGTTGGTGAGCTACGTTTGCTTATAAAACATGGAATTTTGTAGGGGCGCAAATATGTTGCGCCCTTTTTGTTGCCTGTCAAATATATATTGCCAAAGGATTTAAACATGTTTGCGTTTCTCGAATCTCCAATAAACATACAGGGTTATAACCCACGAACATATGGCACTCACGACCATCGATACAAAGATCGCAAGAAAACCTCTGTCCAGACAATCAAACTCTCCACAATTCGGATCTGGTGGCAAATTGAACAGAACCATCCAAATTAGCATTAAGATGAGAAATGCAGTAACTAGAAATATGCCAATATAGAGTGACAACCGTAGGATTATGGTTAAATATTTTCTAAGCATGAATCGCATCTTTTAGCTGTAAAGTTTGTCTTTGGTTTGTTCGCAAACCATTACCTAACCTTTTACCAACACACTTGCCAAAACCCTCACTTGCAAAGTTAGTGCTGCCCTCGTTTAAAAGCTACCAAATGTTCTTCCAAATGGTCACACTTAACCCTCGCACATCGGTTATGCTTTTGTAGGATTTCGTAGGGTCGAAGGCGGCTTAGCGAAACTCACTGCAACTATCCATCGCATCTTAATAACCACATCCGCATTTGTCTTTTGCGTTCGGCTGTCACTTGTTGACTGTCGACTAAAGACTACTTTTGCAGCAAACGTTGCAGCGGCAGCCTGCTGGCCTTTTGCTGCAAATTTCTGTCTTTCTCTGGAAACTTGAAACGATTGATTAGCAATCTTGGCGGCTATAGTCCTTTAGGGCAGCACTCCTCTCCGCCAAAATTGCCAAAGTTACAGCGCCTGTAGCCGAGCAATCCGCCGAATCATCACGGAAAACAGGTTTGCCAGTATTGACGCTTGTCGTGCCGCCTTTGCTGCCAAATTTGCCATGAACACTTGGCGTTCTCTGTATATCTTGGCTTACCTTGGCGATTTGTTTTGTCTTTGCCTTGAGCTGATGACTTGATTGGAGCTAATCGCCAGTTGTTAATTCGCGTATCCCACAAGGAATATACGGATTTGCGGCCCAAACAAAATCATCAACAGGGTTCCCCCGACGATATAAGGCCCATAAGGGAGCGCCGTAATCATGCTTGACCCGCGACCCGCCAAGCGCTGCCTGATCAAATACAGGAGTGCGCCAATTGCCCCTAGGATAACCGTCACGAACATAGCGAACAGCATGTCGCCCAAACCAAGTATGAGACCGCTCAGTAATGCCATCATCACATCGCCGTATCCAAACGCAATTTCGCTGATATTACGACCTTGCACTTGGTTCGCGATGTAAACGTAAGCAATCCCTCCGAGGTACAGTATAAAAAATGTACCGAAACCTAAAGCTCCACCCAGCAGTGAACGTTCTAAACTAGGGGGAGCGCTCGTTGTAATCGCATCCACAATCGCCAGAATACACGATGGAATAATGACCACAAACAGAATAAGCTTGTGTTCCACATCGATAACCGTAATCAGCACAAAAATCGCAATGTAAATGAGCCAATAAACCAATTGCACTGTATCGGTTTTTGGCGCATCGACCTTAATCAAATATGTCACGATCATCCCAATCACGGTAGCGATTTCTGTCATTGGATAGCGTATCGAAAGTGTGGCTCCACCTGCCGACTTCCGTTGACCCAGCGCGAACGCCATAATACCTAACCATGCTGAAACGGGGCGCGGTGTTCCATCGGGGTAGTGCGGTAACCGTATCGCTCGTCGATGTGGCAAATCATCAGCGAGGACATTGATAATCCCACCCGCTAAAAGGCCAACAACCACGATGATTAGAATAGGAACAATCATAATTTGCAAAGCTGCTTTCTATAAGTTAAGGCACAGGAATAATAGGCGCTGGTGGTAAAGTGACAGCGATAAAATTAGCATGAATGCCATCGCAATAATAACTGCCGCGATAATTGCACGTTTTTGAATCAGTGATCGTGTCGCGTCCTCTGGGGGCGGTTTTGCAGTTGATACCACCATTTCGACTCGCTTTACCTCATGCGATTTTATAGACCATGCAGCTAATTGCGCTTCACTGCCTTGTAAACCGACAATTACGTAAGCGGTATTGGGATAAGCTGCAAGATGTATATCAGTCTGAGATGGAATAGGGTCGCCGTTCGGGTGTGAGTGGTAAAACCCGATGATCTCACGATTTTCACGCTGCGCCCGAAAGAATATCTCGCTCAGGCTTTGGTCATCCATCCGGTAATGTTGATCTTGTTGCGATGCGATATTGGGTATAGCTACAACTTCTTGTCCCTCAATACCCACGCCAATAATGACCCCGCAGCATTCATTCGGAATATCGCGCTTGGCATGTTCAACAATTGCTTGTGCCAGAGCAGGCTTTAACCACAATTGCATACTAGCTCACCATGTTTTTGTTCATGCGCTGGCTTCCGGTATCACAAATGTGATCTGTTTTTGATCTTGTGGCGGGTTGCGCGTTTGGTAAAACAAATCGACTGACAATATATATTCACCGGCAGGTTCTTTTACATTACGGATGTGTAGCGTAAATTCCATATCGTGATGCATGGTTTCGATGATATTGAGTTCCGCGACAATTACGTCCTCCGTGTTACGTGCCACCAGTAGCAAATTAGGTCGTTCCAAAAATGCCGTAACGCGCACATGCACGCGTACTCGGAATCGATCCGGGTAAACGGTGGCATCAATTTGCTCGATGTGGATTTCCGTTGCGGGTCGTGGAATTTGGTCAGTCGGAAAAAGCGGAATATCCATATGGTAAGTTTGAACTCTAGTAAGTTGAATTAAAGGCTGGATTGTAGCTTTTGCAGGGTCTGCAAGGCAATATCAAACTGTTCGCTAGGAACTAAAATATGATCGCGTGAATACGCTGCAATCGGTAGGATTGATACCTTTACATCCGCCAGCGCTTGGCTTACTGCTGCCATAAACCCGAAGATGCTGAAGTCGAGTTCAATATCAAATGTGATCAGCCGGTACGGTTTCTCCGCCAGCGTATGACCTTGCAACCGTGTCGCAAAATCCTCCACCGCTTCACTTGGGATAATCAGGCTGACTTCATAGCGGTCGACGATCAGCGCACAAAATGCCTCGCCGATCTCTGCCACAATCCCCGCTGCTACCGTAATCGCCCGTGCCGGAAGTTTGATAACTGCGTAATTCACCTCGTCACTTGATAGGCTGGATTGTTGAAGTGCCTGTCTTACTGTGTCTTCCATAGTTATGCTGCCTTGTTATTCGTCAAATAGATAGCTGGATTCAGCATAATATCGGATTTGGCGGTTCGTTAATTTCCGCTGTATCCATGCTTGTAACTGCTCGTTTTTTTCGCCCAAACTTACTGTTGGATCTCGTAACACATCCAGTGGGTAATTGACCTTTAATGCTCGTCCTTGAATGATATGACGGCTGATTCCCGGAGGTAAATACGCCTTAAACTTTGCTGCCGCTATAATATCTGCTGGCTGATAATGTGGAAATTCTACAATAGCGATTGCAGTTGGGTGAAGCTGCCAAATCTCCGATGGTTCGGCCAGTGCGGTTCGTTGTAAAGTCGCGTTTTGCTGGTAAACGCGTACGACTTGTCGAAGTGCGGCGTTGCGCTCGTGTGTATTTTCAACTGGCGAAAGTAAAGCATACACTTGCTCATCTCGCCCGATGATATGCGCAATTGCCGAGTTGTGTTGTCCATCATGCAGTTGAATATCATCTAGTTGGTTGATATTCTCACTCAGGGCATCAAACTGCCAATCACAAACAATATGCCTCCATGTTTTGAGTTCAATATGCCCGCTTTCATAAGGGGCGACTTGGACTAAAATATGTGGGTAGCCAAGGTGTGAAAAAGCATGGAAGCGGTTTGCTCCATCCAATACTAACAGTTGGCTGGCTCCCATCGGCGCGACAATCGGTGGGTTAATCACCACGGTTTCGGTAGCCAGTCGTTCCACTAGTGGGCGCGACCGTTGGCTGTCGTGTTCTTCGTGCGGGTGCAGGGTCTCGGTTAATACAATTCTCAAGTCTGGTTGTGGTGCATCGGTTGTATGGAGTGACATAGTAGCACGGTTCCAATTAAAGCGAATTGACTCTCTATCGTAGAGTAGCACGAACCGCTTGATTTCGACAATTTATGACAAGCTGAATGGATGAAAGGTCTAGCCAATGAGTGCGAATGAACAGGGTGCAGATGCTACACAGAATCGCTGGTTAACTATTCCCCGTACACTGTGCTTTGTGCTGAACGGTTCGGATGTCCTGTTGATGAAACGTGCCCCTCACAAACGTGTATTCCCCAATCGCTACAATGGGGTAGGTGGGCATATCGAACGCAACGAAGACCCTTTAACCAGTGCCAAGCGAGAGATATTGGAAGAGACCGGTCTTGCCGTTAATAATGTTCAACTGCGCGGTGTTTACAATATCGACGTAGGTGTAACTACTGGCATTGTACTATTCGTGTTTACTGCTAAAAGTACCTCGCGTGAGGTGACAGCGAACGATGAAGGTACACTACATTGGATTCCTCAATCAGACGTTACTCAATACGACCTCGTAGAAGATTTGCCGATCATATTACCTCGTATCCTCAATATGGATAGTTTGGCACCGCTCTTTGTTCATGTTAGCTATGATGATCATGACCACATCATGATGCGATTTGCCGACTAAGCGCAGGCTCTGAATTTCATCCTTTAACGTGTTACGCTATACTCGTAACGATCAAGTTTACGACACAGGTTAAAAATGCCTGACGATAGTTCAGTTCTCCCTGAAGCAGTGCAAGAAAATAATACACCCACGCCAAGAAGTCGGATTCGTCGCATAGGCTGTTGGATTGGCCTTGTGCTATGGCTTCTCTTGCTGCTTTTTCCGTGCGCAGCCATCTTGCTGATTTCGCAGGGGGAAGTCAGTATCCAATTAGGCGATCTTCCCGGTCAGAGTTTCCGTGTGTGGCTCATTCAGGATGCGAAAGATCGTGGAATTGGTATTGCCAATCCGTTAGTCTCATCTCGTGCCGATGAAACTACATGCTTACAAACGACAACCAATTTCTTGTTGTGGATGGGTAAGGGCGAGCCGTCCAGCTATTGCGAGTGCTACATTCGCAACGAAGATCGCTGGCAGTTGACCAGTACAACGCAGGGTTCGTGTATTTCATAGTATTATGGATGCAGTCTTTTATTGTTTAGTTAGGTATAGGTTCGATTTCTAAATGGACTTTTTGCAAAATGTTGATCTGGGCACATTACTTCTACTCGGTATGGGGTGCGCTGTTTTATGCGTTGTTGGCTTACTCTTGTTCTTTGGCCTCCAAATCTTGGGGACGAGCCTGCATACCGTTGTTGGTCTCGTTGAATTGGTTGGTGGGATTGTCAATGGTGGCCCGATGGCATGGTGTGGTTGCGTAACGGTCTTGTTTGTCTGCGCAGGTGTAGTTGGCGGTGCTCTCTTGTTTGCAAGCTGCAAAGCCAATCCAGCCTCAATGAATTTCTGTCTTTTCTTCCGGTGAATGTCTAATGAGTACCGTTCAACAGTTAAATGAGTCAATCAAACGCGAAGCGAGCGCTTTCATCGAAGTGGCTAAAGAGGCTAATCGCGTAATCGTCGGGCAAGAACGCCTGATTAGCCGGTTGCTTATTGGCCTGTTATGCAGTGGTCATGTTTTGATTGAAGGTGTCCCCGGCCTCGCAAAAACTTTGGCTGTGCGTACTTTGGCGAACACGGTGCAGGCGAAGTTCCAACGTATACAATTTACGCCCGACCTTTTACCCTCCGACTTAATCGGCACCCAAATATACAATCCCGCCTCCGGTCAATTTACCTCCCGCTTAGGTCCCGTGTTTGCAAACATTGTGTTGGCGGACGAAATTAACCGTGCTCCTGCGAAGGTGCAGTCCGCGCTGCTTGAGGCAATGGAAGAACAACAAGTAACATTGGGCGATCAAACCCATCCGCTTCCCACCCCATTTATGGTTCTTGCGACCCAAAACCCAATCGAACAAGAAGGAACTTACCTGCTTCCAGAGGCCCAGCTTGACCGCTTCATGCTGAAAGTAGTAATTGGCTATCCAACCCGCGCCGAGGAACGTCTTATTGTAGACCGCATGACGAATGGGGATGAGCCTG
>JAPUDW010000162.1 GCA_027492915.1 Bacteroidota bacterium
CAGCCATAAAAACGATACGAGCAAGCGGACTTGCCTCATTTACAGATTTAGCGCGGACATTAACTTGCTTAAGCGATGTGTTATTTTCTTGACGTTTCAAGAGTTCTTGTCGATCTTGCTCAGTGTTTTCTTCGCTGAGGGGGCGTATTACATCTTCACCTAAAGGCCGCACAAAGCCGCCTAAAGGAATCCAGTTAAGCGTAAACTCTGTTTCGCGCCACGTAAACAATTTACGTACTTTTGGCGGGAAACCTAGCCCGAACTCTAAGATGGTGATACCTACGAACTTTGCAGCTAGAAAATGCCCAAGCTCGTGTATTAGGATTAGTGGAGTAAGCACCACAATGAATGCAATGATGACGACAAGAGGATTGTTTTCGAACATTAGGGGTTATCCTTGCACCTGAGTATCAGTGGTCAAATCGTTAGTACAAATTATAGAGTTAATGATTAGGGTTATCAATTGACCTTCACCGACTACTCACTTCAATTACTATCTACCAAATACGCTCCTTTCCCTGCCCCAGCTGATTTAATATCCTTTACACCAGATATGTCACGGAGTCTCCTGCTTACTTCAGCAGCGTCATTTCTATTGCAAATACAATGCACATTTGGGCCAGCATCCAGTGTATAACAGACTTCCAGCCCTTCTTCGCGCCATTCAGGAACTGCTTGCATAATCGCTATACTCGTTGGTTGCCAATAAAAGAGAGGCGGACGACTGGTCATCATTACTGAATGCATTAGGGTACTATCTTCTTCAACAACTCTGGCAAAAGCCGGGAAGTTTTTTTCGAATAAGGCACGTTTACAGTCTGCTAGTCGTTTGTCGGCATTTTCGAGTCGCGCCTGCTGCAAATCGCCAGAGTTCGCAGATTGATGTCCCTCAGTAGAACCAACCTTTTTATGGGTTTCGCTGACTACCGCAATAACATCGACCAAATCCCAATAGTCAGGTTTAGCAATACTTTCGGCATATGAAGTATCATGTGTTGTTCCAGCATGCCATTCCACATAACCATCCGGAATTGATCTTGAGGCTGATCCTGAACCGAGCCGAGCCAATGATGACAATGTTTTTTCGGAAACGATTTGACCGCTTGCACTGATAGCCGCAAGAGTAAGCGCAGCAAATGATGATGCAGAAGATGCAATACCTACGCCCATTGGGAAGTTGTTCCTTGAGATAACTATTGCATATCCTTCAATTTCGGGCACATGTTTCTTTAGGGCATGCAAGTGGTTACGAACACGTTTAAGGGATTCACCATTTTGCTCAATACTGTTGAGAACAAGTGTATCTTCACTTCGACTTGTGTCCCAAATAACAGTGGTTTCAGTATATAACCCATCAAGATTCATACTAAGTGAAGAACTTGCTGGTATTCTGTTTTCCTCGTCTTTGTTTCCCCAGTACTTTATGAAAGCAATGTTTGGATGAGCATGTGCTGTAGCTTGTTTAGGCATTTCGATTGGTATTCCATGAAACTAGTTATTACTTATATTGTCGTCTAGTTGTCTGACTTATCAAGGTAATCTTTCCTTAAGAATTAAAGGGATATTTTACCCATGACCCTCATGCTATAATTTGAGTTAGTTATTCTTCCTCATAAATATGTGTTTAGGAGCAGCAATTGAGCTCTTTGAAAGGTCTATTTCTCACAATGCGTCCTAGGCAATGGACGAAGAATGTGATCATTTATGCGGGTTTGGTTTTTGATGGTCAGTTATTTAATGTAGAAGCCCTATTGCGTGTTACTTTAAGTTTCGCATTACTATGCCTATCAGCCAGTACTGTTTATATAATTAATGACCTTGTTGATATCGAGCGAGATAAGCTACACCCAAAGAAAAAGAGACGTCCCCTTCCTTCAGGTACACTTTCTCCTCGTTTGGCAATTGCTGCTGCTATTATTTTCCCATTGTTTTCACTCATTGTGGCATGGTTAATTAGCCCTTTATATGCACTTATCCTTCTGATTTATATCGTTATTAATATTCTTTACTCATTCCGACTGAAGCATATTGTTATCATTGATGTGCTTACGATTACAGCGGGTTATGTATTGCGCGTTGCAGGCGGCGCTGTTGTTATCACGGGTGTCAAGTTTTCGCCGTGGCTTTATGCCGTTATTGCTCTATTGGCACTTTTCTTAGCAATAACCAAGCGGCGGCAGGAATTGCTAGCACTGGGTGAAATTTCGGGTTCTACCCGTCCTATTTTTAAGGAGTATAACCTTGCGCTGTTAGACGAAATGCTGCGCATGGTGAGTACGAGTACCCTTGTGGCTTATATCCTTTATACGATTGAATCACCATCGGTTCTGCTTGCGAATACTAATCTGGCTCTGATTACGGTACCTTTTGTCTTATATGGCCTGTTTCGTTATATGTATCTGATATACGTTCGCGGCGAAGGTAGTGCTCCTGATGAAGTACTCTTGAAAGATCGTCCTCTTCAGTTAGCGATTGTTCTTTGGGGTTTGTCTTTTGTAGTTATCCTATATGTATTACCCACAGTACTGCCGTAGACATCTATGAATTTTATATCAAGTGCTCCCGCTAAAATAATCTTGTTGGGAGAACATTCCGTAGTTTATGGTCAACCAGCAGTTGCTGTTCCAATTACAGCTTTGAAGGCATTTGCTGAAACTTCTCCGACTTCTACTGGAACAGGGTTACGGATTGTAACGCAGGCCGTTGATGGGTTTGATGTGTTTGTAACAGCATTGGATGTAGATTCTGATAATCCTTTTGTAACAGCATCAAAGTTATTGCTGAACCATTTCTCAGTTTCTATACCTGATGTGACTATCGTTTTACGTTCAGATATACCTATTGCCAGCGGACTTGGTAGTGGTGCGGCAATTACTACTGCGCTATTGCGTGTTTTAGCGGAGGTAATCAACCGCGTTTTGCCCGCAGATTTGCTAAATAATTTTGTGTATGAAACTGAAAAGCTGTTTCACGGTACACCGAGCGGAATTGATAATACAGTGATTGTTTATGAGCGACCTGTATATTTTGTTCGCAATCAACCTATTGAGAAATTGACAATCAATAAGCCTTTCGCGTTGCTGATTGGTTATACAGGTGTCAGTGCATCGACAAAGGTAGCAGTAGCTGATGTTCGGAAGCTGTATGATTCAGATAATGATCGATTCGGAACAATATTTGCTGATATAGGAAAGTTGGTTATTGCGGGACGACAGTCAATAAGTAATGGGGATAATCGAGAACTTGGTCGAATCATGAATGAGAACCACTCCTATTTGCAAGAACTGTCAGTTTCTTCTGCACAACTTGATAAGCTAGTTATTGCCGCGCGTAATGCGGGAGCTTTAGGTGCTAAATTGTCTGGCGGGGGGCGAGGCGGAAACATGATTGCACTGGTTGAGAAAGAAACTATTAGTAATGTTAGCTCAGCTTTGTTGGATGCTGGCGTAGTTCGTGTTTATCAAACTACAGTAAGTGGAGATTAGAGTCGAATGCTGACACTCGTAAAACTAGGCGGATCGTTGATAACGGATAAACATGTTGAAAAAAAATTCCGTCGTGATGTCATGCAACGTCTTGCGGATGAAATTGCTGCTGTTCTAGATCGGTCGCCGGAAAGCCGAATACTTATTGGACATGGTAGCGGTTCGTTCGGGCATTTCGCGGCAAAGAAAGCCAACACAATTCGAGGTGTTAAAACTAAAGAGGAATGGCTCGCGTTCGCGAATGTTTCAATGGTTGCGAATGAGCTTAATTACTTAGTTTGTGAATGCCTGCAATTCGCTGGCGTCCCTGTTTGGCGTTTTCAACCTTCGGCTTCTTTGTTATCGCGAGATGGCGAAGTTGTAAGTATGTCGTTTCAAGGAATTAGCACTGCCCTTTCGATGGGTATCGTGCCAGTTGTGTTTGGGGATGTATCTCTCGACAGTGTGCTTGGTGGAACTATTGTGTCGACTGAAAAGCTCTTTTTTTATCTTGCTTCTGTTTTGTCAGTTCAAAGGATTTTTTTAGTCGGTGAAGTTGATGGGGTATATGCAGTAGATCAAAAAGTTATTCCCCTAATTAACTCTGAAAATTTTTCTGTTATATCAGAATCTTTGGGTGGATCTGCAGGTGTGGACGTTACTGGTGGTATGGAGACAAAAGTGATTGATATGTTGAATTTAGTTACTTCTTTTATGACTATACGAATTTTCAGCGGCCTAATCCCAAACTTATTGCGAAGCACCTTATTGGGTGAAACTCAACCTGGAACTCTTATCGCTAAATCAGGATCCAAGACGTAGATTGCTTAAGATAGGAATACCTAGTGAATCGAACTGCAAATTTTCTATTTGCGTTGAAACTGCATCGAGCCGAATTGGGTCTGCCAACGGCAAGATCATTGCCTGATCCATAATCTGCTGCTGTACTTGGGCATAAATACTTTGTCTAGCTGCCCCATCAATTTGTGCCATCCCCTGCCCTAGCAGCGTTGCCAAAGAAGCATCCGCAACTTTTGACCAATTATAAAGCCCGGTGCCAATGAAAAAGTCATTTAATACAACAGGGTCACTAGCACGCATTGAAAAAGCGACTAAGTTGTACTGATTTGTCTCGACTCTAGCCTTCAATGCACTCAGTGTTGGAACTGAAACCAATTCAGTTTTAATGCCCAACAACTGCCACTGTTCTACAAGATCACGCGCAATCTCAGGGTACAAATCCCTCGATTGAATAACGATGGTTATCGCGGTTTCAACGCCCGCAAAATCTAAGAATTTGTCATTGTTGGTATCTGTATATCCGCCTGCTGCCAAGAGCGATTGTGCTTGCCCAGTATCAGGTGCATATGCGCCAATAAGATTACGGTTATAAAACGGGGTATTTGCGGTTAAAGGTGACCAGGCAACAGAGGAAAATCGTTGAAATACCGAGTCAACAATAAAGTTGCGATTAGCACTGTAAATTAACGCGCGCCGAAAAGATAAATTGTCGGTCGGGAAACGGTTCGTATTCATCAAAAATTGCAATGGTTGCCCAGAAATTTGTACAGGAACAAGTTGTACATTGGTATCGCCTGTTAACGTTCGTGCATCCGTAGGAAATAAATTTGTTGCAATATCGACATCCTGATTGCTAATTAGACCAAGGCGCTGTTTGTTATCGGACACAAATTGGAATTCAATTTCATCAACAAATCTCTCTTCAACCTGCTCATAATAAGTTGGCCCCCACGTATAAATTGGATTACGTCGAATAACGATATTTTTGCCGGGGATATAATCTTCAAAAATAAATGGGCCTGTACCTACTTGATGAAATTGATAACGTTCCTGAGAATACTGCTGGAAAGCTGTTGGGCTCGCCATCCCTAGATAAGGTTGACTCAACACATCAAGAAAAGGCGCATACGACTGCGTTAAAGTAATTTGAATAGAAAAGTCGTCAACAATCGAATAACCACTGTAAAAAGGTCGCAATAACGCTATGGACTTCGCAGTTGGCTCTGTGATATTCGCGATACGTTCAAAGTTCAGTGCAACTGATTGCGCGTTAAAAACAGTTCCATCGTGAAACAATACCCCTTCGCGCAAAATAAATGTATAGACGAGCCCGTCTTCAGAAATACTCCAAGTACTCGCTAAACCAGGAACAAATTCTTGGGTCAATGGATTTCTATAAACTAAAGTGTCATAAATCTGCCGATTAATAATAGCCGTATCATCTTCACTTGATACATGTGGATCAATATTTCCAGGTTCGCTTCCAAGCGCATAGATTATTTTTTGAGCCGCTGATCTGTCAATAGGTGATACAACCTGACCACATGCGCACAACATTAGAACAATGATGATCAGGTATAAATAAGTCATCGATACAGATTTAGTAAGCATTTTCAGACTTTCAACCTCAGGCAGAATGCATTAGCATGTACAAGAATATTCTCACGAAAGCCAGATAAAACAAGAGCGTATGACATCAAACGCCCCACGATTCATAACACCGCCAACCGATGAACAAGAGCGTTTTCCGTTCAGGCCTGTATGGCGCAGCTTATTTACCGAAACAGCCATTTTAGTCGGAATTACAGCGTTTACATTTCTTCTAGGTGGTCAAATCACCCAGATAACGGGAAGGTTTTCACCCTATTTAGGGATTATTTTAGCCATCGCGCCATTCATGATATGGCTCATATTTACATGGTTTGCAGAGTCACGAGTCACCCAACCACGTCAACATCTGATTACAATCATACTGATTACCATGCTGGTTGCTAACTCCATAGCAATCCCTCTCATCACACAATTTTTCAAAGTTGACGAATGGCTTCCTCTATCACCAGCAATTGACCGTATTTTAGGCTATACATTAACAGTGGGGATTACACAAGAACTTGTTAAATATCTGGTAATTCGTTATACGGTCTGGCCGGGGCAATTCCGCATACGGCTAGATGGGATTGCTTATGGAATTGCCGCAGGAATCGGTTATGCAACAGTACTCAATTTACAATTTGTGCTATCCAATACCAATGCCCCGGTTGACGTTGTTGCTTTCAGGATCATTGCGAACTACGCATTACACATATCAACAGGGATAGTGATTGGATACGGGTTGGCAGAAGTGTATTTTTCTAATCCAGCACCGATCTTTCAAGCCCTGATGTTATTGGTCGCCGCAGTTATCACCGGTATTGCCATACCTATCCATGCAGGCCTAGTTAACGCCAGTTTGAGCATAACCGGAGTGAGTGCGCCGCGTCCATTATTCGGTCTTGGGTTTTCAATCGGGCTGTTAACCGTTGTTAGCATCATAGTATCCGGTCTCATCAGTAACACAGATCGACTGGATCGCGAAGCCAAAACCGATGACGAGGAATAAGATCAACTGTGATATACGCAGACTCTTCGAGCAACTTAAGTCAACTCACCTTCAGGCAACGATGGAATAACTATTTAGCGATTATCTCAGCACTCGTCTGCATAGTAATCGCTATTAATCTTCGTGATAACACCTTGTATGCGGTAACTGCCTACACTAACTCGACTGCTGGCATATCAGCCCTTTACCCACGTAATTGGTTGATAGATACAAATGGTAATTACGTTTTCCGAGTGCAAAATTCTTCGCGTATCGGATTCAAAACAACTATTCAGGTGGCTGTTCAATCAGTTAGCACCAATACCTCAACCCGCAATATTGTGGATGCGCTTACACTAAGTCGTGCCCAGACTTTAGCGGCCTATCGTTCATTATTGACAAACAATACGTTTACATTACCTGACGGCACAATTGCCACAGAAGTTCGATACACTTATACAGCCATCAATGCTGACCCTTTTTTAGAGACAATTCCAACAGTGGTGAGGGGTGTTGATATACTAAGTATCAAACGTGGTCAAGCTGTTGTTATAACATTTCTCGCATCGGCCGAAAGCTATGACGAGGATTATGATACGTTCTCCCGTTTTCTAGATACACTTGAGTTCTAAAGCATGAAAAAGCATTACATTGGGTTAGTTTTCACAATACTGTTCTTTCTAACCCTATCCCCAATCAGGACTAACGCTCAGACGAACACCATAGACATTGACCGCTTACAACGGGCGACAGTTTATATTATGCAGACTGAAAACGTTGGAACTAATTTACTAGTAACATGTGTAAGCTCAGGTACTATTCTCAGCCGAGATGGTTTAATTTTAACGAATGCCCACAGTACAGTATCGAGCCAAACATGTAAGGGACAAACACTCATTGTTGCAATGACTACGGATGCTAGTGAAGCGCCTGTACCCCAATACCGTGCTGAAATTGCCCAAGCCGATATAGGAATAGATTTAGCTCTGCTAAGAATTACTCGCGAACTTGATGGGCGATTAGTAGATCCAACCACTCTTTCCCTACCTTTTGTTGAGCTTGCAGACTCACAAACGGTTAGACTAGATGAAACTGTAACGGTGTTTGGTTACCCAAGCATAGGCAATGATTCTATTGCTTCAGTTAGAGGCACAATTACTGGATTTGTGTTTGAACCACGTAACAATGACCTTGGGCCAGCATGGCTTAAAAGTAATGCGGAAATTCCCGGCATAATGTCCGGGGGTGGGGTATATAACCAACAAAGCCAGCTCATTGCAATCCCAACAACGGCTCCGATTACGGCTGCGGCAGGCATTTCTTCCAATTGCGTCTCGATTCAAGATACCAACTTTGATCGTATTGTGAACGAGCGTGATTACTGCGTACCAACCGGTGTGTTTATTAATGCCTTACGACCATCGAATTTTGCCCGACCACTTTTGCGAGCGGCATCTCTAGGTTTAAGTGTTGAATCAGCAACCGCAATAAATAGTGTTGCTGTTTCTTCGGGTACTCCCACATTTAAGCGGCTATTTTTTGCAGCGGCTGTCAACCCTGCCGGAATGCCATCTTCTGTCATTAGCAGCCTACCTGCTGGCAGTAATAGCTTATATCTGTTTTTCGATTATGAGAACATGACGACAGAAACGGTATATGAACTGCGTGTAACGACCGATGGCATTCCAAACCCAACATTCAGCTTATCACCAGTGCGATGGAGTGGAGGCGCAAAAGGGATGTGGTACATCGGAAATGGTGGACAACCGTGGCCGAATGGGATTTATGAATTCACATTATTTGCTGACGGTGTTGCCTCACCATCCCAAAAACTAGTCATTGGCGTTGCTCCCAGCAGTGAAGCCGCTTTTAGTGATATTACCTTTGGTTTGCTCGACTCTCGCGGTCAACCACAAGGCAATGGTTTTGTGCTTCCTGCCGGAAATATTGCGAGTGCGAGGTTCATTTACCGCAACTTAGCAAACGGTGTCAATTGGACGGTCATCTGGTACTTAGAAGGCAGAGAAGTTAAACGCGTTACTGATGTTTGGAACGCTGGTTCAAGCGGTTCAGCAGTCAACACCAGTATTGAAGTCGCAGCAGGTTTACTACCGGGAAGTTATCGGTTAGAGCTTTATATCGAAGATCGATTACGTGCGACTTCTGATTTCACGATTGCAGGGGCACAAGTGGGTGCATTACCGCAAATATTTACTGATCTACGATTCACAACCGCAAACGCTGACCCGGAAGCTCTTACCAGCAATGCTATCAGCAACTTCCCCGGAGGCGTGAACACTTTATATGCATTGTTTAACTGGGATCAAATTGCGCCCACTACATTATGGACACTGCGTTGGTTCGTGGATGGTGTAGCCTTTTACGATCAGACAATACCTTGGAATAACATCCAGAGTGGAAGCAATTATCTTATTCGTCTAGCAGCCTCCGGGGGGCTACCAGATGGGACTTATTCGGTCGAATTACGGGTGAATAACGTTTTACTTCAGAAGGCTCAGGCACAAGTTGGTATTGGTCAGCTACCCATCGACCGTTTCGCACGCGCTAGCGGCGTACAACTTCGTGGACGTATTCTCAGCGCTGATACGCGGGAAGGTATTCCGGGTGTAACAGTTATCATCATTAGCGAACAATTTTCCGTGAGTGATTTCACATGGAACCAAGATCAAATATATGATCTCGCGGTAACAGATAATACGGGAACTTTTGAAATTAGCCGACCACTGGCTTATTCAAGTGACACTACGGAAGTTGCCTATAGTGCTATTGTTTCGGCAACTGGATATTTACCCTTGAGCGCGGATGGTATCGAAGTTGATACTGAAACACCTAACCCTCTCAACCTCACAATCTATCTCAACAAGGATTGACACCATTTAATGTCCGCTAAACAACGGGTTGATATATTGATGTGCGAGCGCGGGCTTGCGCCGAGCCGTGAAAAAGCCCGTGCTATGATTATGGCCGGCGAAGTGTTATCCGATGGACAACCTATCACGAAACCGGGCACATCAATTTCGCTTGAAGCCGAAATCACTGTTAAAAATAAACCGCGGTTCGTCAGCCGAGGGGGTGAAAAACTTGCATGGGCGCTCGAAACTTTCCAAATCAATGTAAACGATGCCCGCTGTGCCGATGTGGGGGCAAGTACGGGCGGTTTTACAGACTGCTTGCTCCAAAATGGGGCTTCACACATCTATGCCATTGATGTTGGCTACGGTCAAATCGATTTTACACTACGCCAAGACAGCCGAGTTACCGTTATCGAGCGAACCAATGCACGTTTTCTGGAATCACTACCAGAATCCGTAAATTTTGTATCCATAGATGCATCTTTTATATCGCTAAAATTACTTCTCCCAACAATCAAAAATTGGCTTAGCAAACCTGCTATCATTGTGCCTCTTATCAAACCGCAGTTTGAAGCTGGGCGTGATGATGTTGGAAAAGGCGGCGTGGTGCGTGACTCCAAAATTCACAAGCGTGTATTACAGAACATTCTGACGTTCGCGCAAGAAAACGGCTTTCAGATTAAAGGATTAACGACATCCCCTATCAAAGGCCCCGCAGGGAATATTGAGTTTTTGGCATGGCTCACCTTTGGCGAGGTGGAACGACCCGCAGCGGATATTGAATCCCTTATATCTCCCTTACTTTAATAATCATACGAACCTCCACTACACGATATGCAAGGTTTACTTGTATAATCAGCCGAGGCCATTCATAAAGTTGACATAAACACATGACCAGAACCGACATCCGCAATTTTTCTATTATTGCCCATATTGACCACGGCAAAAGCACACTTGCTGACCGCCTGCTCCAGCTCACCAATACGGTAGCTGATCGCAATATGCAGGAGCAGCTACTTGACAGCATGGATTTGGAACGTGAACGCGGTGTTACCATCAAAGCATCCGCAGTACGCATGAGCTACCTTGCTAAAGACGGCAAAGAGTACATCATCAACCTTATTGACACACCCGGTCATGTTGACTTTGGTTACGAGGTCAGTCGTGCTTTGCAGTCGTGCGAAGGGGCGATTTTGGTAGTTGACGCGAGCCAAGGGATTGAAGCACAAACGCTGGCGAACCTTTATTTGGCGCTCGACCAAAACCTTGAGCTGGTGCCGGTCATTAATAAGATCGACCTACCAGCGGCACGCCCACAAGAAGTGGCAAAAGAACTTGAAGACTTGCTGGGTATTTCTGCCGACCAATTTATACCCATATCAGCTAAACAAGGCATTGGCATCCGTGATGTTTTAGAAGCGATTGTTACCCGCGTACCGCCACCCAAAGGTAATGCAGATGCACCATTACGCGCACTCGTTTTCGACTCGCATTACGATGCCTACAAAGGCGTAGTCGCTTACGTGCGTGTTATTGACGGGAAAATTGATCCGAAGCAAAGTTTGAGGCTGATCGCGACTGATGCCAAATTTGAACCTGTGGAAATTGGTGTTTTCAGCCCCAATATGCAGGTAAGACCAACGCTAGAAGCTGGCGAAGTTGGATATGTAGCTACTGGTTTCAAGACGGTACGCGAATGTCGCGTGGGTGATACCATAACCCTAGCAACCAATGGCGCGGAAACTCCCCTACCCGGCTACGCACAGGTCAAGCCAATGGTGTTCGCGGGTTTTTACCCCACAGATAACGATGATTACGCTGATTTACGCGAGTCCCTTGAAAAGCTCCAACTTAACGATGCATCACTGGTATATCAGCCAGAAACCTCACAAGCGCTGAACTTTGGTTTCCGCGTAGGCTTCCTTGGTTTGTTCCACATGGAAATTATTCAGGAACGTCTCGAACGTGAGTATGACCTTGATATTCTAGCGACTGCTCCGAGCGTTGAGTACCAAGTTGAACTCACCAATGGGGAAGTTGTACTCATTGATAGCCCTGCCCAACTCCCTGACGAATCCACGATTCGCGAAATTCGTGAACCTTGGATGAAAATCCAGATTTACACTCCGCAAGAATACATCGGTGTGGTGATGGATTTGGTCATCAAAAAGCGGGGCGAATATATCACGACTGAATACCTTGACCCGACACGCGTGATGCTGCATTATTACATACCGCTTTCAGAAGTGATTGTTGACTTCTTCGACAAGCTCAAAAGCATCACCAAGGGTTATGCCAGCATGGACTACCAGTTTGAGGAATATCGTGAAGGTGACCTCGTTAAACTGGATGTACTGGTTAACAACGAGCCAATGGACGCGCTGGCGATGATCGTTCACCGCGAAAGCTCATACCATAAAGGGCAAAAGCTCGTTACCAAGCTTAAAGACCTAATCCCACGCCAGATGTTTGTCATCCCGATTCAGGCAGCGGTAGGCAAGAAGATCATCTCTCGTGCGAACGTGAGCGCGATGCGTAAAGACGTGCTGGCGAAGTGCTATGGTGGCGATATTTCCCGCAAGAAAAAGCTGCTGGAAAAGCAGAAAAAGGGAAAGAAGCGTATGAAGATGGTTGGCTCGGTTGAAGTTCCTCAAGAAGCCTTTATGGCAATCTTGAGTCTAGACGACGATTAATGACTTCAATGTAGATTTGGTTCAGCTATCCATGCACGAACAACCTGCACTTGATGAGGCGAAAGCTCTTCTGCCACAGATAATTCCGTAAGTACATCCTCTAGCCGGAATAACGGATAAATCGGTATTCCGGCGTTTTCATGCTCCTGAACAGCCAATATTGGCACGACAGCCGTTATCTCTAACCCCACTTTGTGGGCATCGATGGCGAAGGCAGTTAAAGGTAAGGTAGTGTTCAATTCATTTAATAACAGTGCGGCGCGATGGCCTGAATCGTAAGCGCCGACTAGATTTTGAACTGGAAAAGCACCACCACTTCGGGTATATGCTAAAGAGATTCCGGTATGGATCGCACAGGCGACCCCAAAAGCTAAACTGTCTTCTAAGCCAACCAAGCGGTCAATCTTGAATGAGGATAACCGTTCTGAAGTTCGTTCTGCGATTTCCCCCAATAACTGAGGATAGGCAGGCAAGTATTCGGCGCTAAATCGAAACGGTACCAGTTTCCCAGCGATCTTGAACTGACCAAACTGCAAGATTCCTGCATGAATCATTCCGGCGATTAAAGGATCAAGCATCAACCAACCTCATTTATAAGCAGTTTTATGGCACAAATTGCGAAAATTGCAGTATTTTTTGCAGATTTTGCAATATTCCCGCCAAAATGGCAGGCGGGAAGCTCTCGTGTATATGCCGAATTATCATTTTGTGGCGGCGGGAAGTTCTCTCAAAGGCGCTGAAATGGCACAATTTCGGCAAATCGCTCCCGTGTGTCCGCCGCCGCCAATGTTGTGCCGCTGCTGTCGTTGCAATGCAAAGTTACAGGCAAGCTTCGCACTGACTTAAAAACACATAGACATTGTGGAAGGAGGGAAAGCGAGTTCATCATAAATACAATTTAGCACAAAAGTTCACACCAAGTCAATAAGAAAACCGTTCGAATTTTCTAACCTACGGGCTTATGTTGCTACACCGTATTTATCGCCTTTGCAAGCGACACTTATGGGTTTAGTTTCTCTTGCAACATTTGCCACAGCATGGACATCGCCCATGTACTCGCCCACAGCGGCGCAGTTTCGCTCATGCCGCCAAAGCCATATACACGTGAACGCATGATATTGGCGTAGTAAACAGCAATAGCCGTGCCTGCCTCGCTATCTTGCTGCTCATCCATATCGGGATAGCTCACAATAGCAATCCCAGCATCGGCACTTCCACCTGCAACAAGCTGATTAGCGGCTTTTTCGGCCAATTCGCGAATAACAATATTACCAGAAAGCCCTAATTCGGTTTGTAAAGCAGCGGGATCAGAATAAACATGGGCAACTGCTAATATATCCATCCCTTCACTCGTTTTCTTGATACGCTCACTAAGTAAGCCTGCTACACCTGTTTCGCTAATGGAAATACTCAAACCATTGGCGTTTAGGAGCTTCGCAAGAACGGTTTCAATCTCTTCGTGATCGGTGCCGAAAATAAATTTGCCGACACGGGCACGAATTTGTTCTTCACCAACCTGAATCATTTGGTCGGCTGTACTGACATCCTGTGCCTTCGCCGTAATGCGCACATCCACCTGCCCTGCGTGGGCGGCTAAACCGACGGTAGGATTGGACATTTCGAGCAGTTCTGTTCCAATTTCGTTATCAAGTAGGCTTTCACCAATACCAGCAGTGCGTAACACTTTTGCCTTGATAATGCCCGTACCTAATTGGAAGCGATCTTTCAAATAGGGAACAACACGCTCGTTCATCAAGAACTTCATTTCACGCGGTACACCGGGCAGGCTGACCACCACACTTGCGCCATGCTCAACAATAAACGATGGAGCAGTTCCTACGGGGTTTTCAATTACAGTTGAGTCGGCAGGTAAATAAGCCTGTCTCGCATTATTTTCCGTCATTTTTGAGCGAAAGCCGGTAAAGCGCTCGGCAATGGCATCCAGCAGATATTGGTGAAAAACCAACTGTCGGTCAGTCGCACGGGCTACTCCCTGCCGTGTCATATCATCAATGGTCGGCCCTAACCCGCCGCAGGTGATAACCACTTGAGCGCGTCCCATCGCAATTTTTATTGCATCCTCAATCCGCTGCTCATTGTCGCCGACGGAAGTCATGAAATATAGATTTACGCCAATATCACGCAGCAACTTGGCAATAAACACGGAGTTGGTATCCGTGATTTCGCCAAGCAATATTTCAGTGCCGATGGCAATGATCTCGGCATTAACGCTATCGGTCATAATTTTTTATCCTTAAATGGAATGAACCTGAACACATGTTACCTGATTTCGAACGCATTTCATACAGATCAACGAGTCCATAAGAGAAAAATGAAAAGGGATGAAATACCTCAAAATTCAGTGACAAAAATTTTGCAAAAATGAAACTAGTAGTTATAATCAGCACAAAACGTGGAATAAAACACAAAGCAAAAACTTTGTGCATATTCAACAAATTATTGTCTGTTAAAAATGATCTTAACTAAACAAGCTATATTGGAGGATGTAAGGTGGCAAGTGTAACGTTTAATCATGTTTATAAGCGATATCCGGGTGGAGCCAATGCAGTCGCAGACTTGCATATTGAGGTAGCTGACAAGGAATTCTTGGTTTTCGTTGGCCCATCGGGTTGCGGTAAATCAACAAGCCTGCGTATGCTAGCCGGTTTGGAAGAAATCAGCGAAGGTGAAATCCTTATTGGTGACCGCGTTGTTAACAATGTTGCGCCGAAAGACCGTGACGTAGCGATGGTGTTCCAAAGCTATGCGCTGTACCCGCACATGACCGTTTATGACAATATGGCTTTCGGTCTGAAGCTGCGTAAGACCCCCAAGCAGGTTATTGACCAACGTGTACATGAAGCAGCGAAGAGCCTAGGTATCGAGCAACTACTTGACCGTCGCCCCCGTCAGCTTTCGGGTGGTCAGCGCCAGCGTGTTGCGGTAGGCCGCGCGATTGTGCGTGAACCCGCAGTCTTCTTGATGGACGAACCGCTGTCGAACCTTGACGCAAAACTTCGCGTTGAAGCTCGTTCGTTTATTAGCAAGCTGCATCAACGCCTCGGTACGACCTTCATTTACGTGACCCATGACCAAGTTGAAGCTATGACTATGGGTACCCGCATCTGCGTTCTGAGCGCAGGCGAACTGCAACAGATTGATACCCCATTCAACCTGTACCACAATCCCCGTAACCTGTTCGTCGCCGGCTTCATCGGCAGCCCTTCCATGAACTTCTTTGATGCGACCTTGAAACAAGAAGGCAACAATTTGGTAGTCGATACCGGCAACTTTAAGCTGCCCGTCCCTGCTGAACGAGTTGACTCGTACAAGGCTCAGGCTGGCAAGAAGGTTGTATTCGGTATTCGCCCTGAAGACATTCATGACATTGATTACCAACCGCCGGG
>JAPUDW010000163.1 GCA_027492915.1 Bacteroidota bacterium
TCCCGTTGTTATTGACTGCAGATGTAAAAGCATACATCACTTCACTGAAGCCATGCGCCGGAGGATTTGTGTTATAAATCGTCACTAGGCCATCCGTACTTACCACAGCGATAGCGATGCCAAGCAATACAACAATCGGCATAACGAGTATGGTAATTGATGCCATTTTCATATCGAATGCTTCGATTTTCTTGCCGAGGTATTCAGGTGTTCGTCCGACCATTAACCCGGCAATAAATACGGCAACAATAGCATAGATGAGCATCCCACTGTACAAGCCCGAACCTACACCACCCAGCACGGTTTCGCTCATTTGCATCATGAATAGTGGGCCAGCACCACCGAGAGGTGTGAAGGAGTCATGCATCGAATTTACTGCTCCCGTCGAGGTTCCGGTGGTGGCAATAGAGAATATAGCAGAGCGAGCGATGCCGAAACGGACTTCTTTGCCTTCCATGTTGCCGCCCGGACTCGTGTCACTAGCTGTGAGATTGACCCCTAGTGCTTTCAGTTGCGGCGTTCCATTGGCTTCTGCAGCATACGTAGCGAAACCGAAAACGATCAGCAATGTCATCATTGCACCTAAAATGGCCCAACCCTGCCGCGTATCACCTACCATCTTTCCGAATGTGTAAGTCAGCCCTGCCGCAATCACCGTTTGTGAGAGAATCATCACGAAGTCTGTAAGCGGTGTTGGACTCTCAAACGGATGAGCCGAATTGGCGTTAAAGAACCCCCCCCCATTAGTCCCTAGATGCTTTATTGCTAACTGTGATGCCGCCGGCCCGAGAGCTATTGACTGCTCTGTCACTGCGGTTCCATCCGAGCCAATGATCGGATCGATAAGCCGAGCCGATTGATAAGGTGAGAAGTTCTGAACCGTACCCTGCCAGACCAATACTAGCGATACCACGATTGCCATTGGCAGCAGGATATACAAAGTGCTCCGGGTAAGATCCACCCAGAAGTTACCCAGTGTGCCGGCGCTACGGCGGGTAATACCGCGAATGAGTGCGACTAAGACGGCCATACCGGTAGCTGCAGAGACGAAGTTCTGAACAGTTAACCCTAGCATCTGCGTTAAGTAACTCATCGTTGCTTCACCAGCGTAGCCCTGCCAGTTGGTGTTCGTGACAAAGCTCACAGCAGTATTGAACGACGAGTCAGGTGAAACTGCCGGAAAAGCTTGTGGATTCAAAGGCAGTGCAGCTTGTAAGCGCTGCAACACATAGAGAAGCAAAAGCCCTGATACGCTAAACAGCAATGCCGAAAATGCGTAAACCTGCCAGCGCATCTCGTCATTTTCGCGGATGCCGAATAGACGGTATAGCAAGCGTTCGATAGGACCGAAAATGCGATTGACTGCTGAACGCCCTTCATAGACATTCGCCATGTAGTTGCCTATCGGCTTTGTCAGAAGGACAAGCACAACCAGAAAAACAACGATTTGCAGAATGCCATTGATGGTCATGAGAACCACTCCGGTTTCAGTAAAGCAACTACGAGATATATCAGTAGCGCTAACGCGATCAGTCCTGAGATAACATAGATGAAGTTCATTTGCTTACTCCCCTTAAATCTTCTCGCAAAGTTTGACTAAGCCCCAGCAAAGAGCAAAGAAACCGAGAACCAAACCGACAAATACAATATCCATATGAGTAACTCTCCTGTTCGAAATGGATGTGTCAGTTATAGCTTATGCGGGCGTAAGAGGTGTGTAAGTAATGGTCAGAAAGGGGTCAAGAAACTGTAAAGCAGGTTGATCCCCTATTTGCAAAACTTACAGAATTCGCATCTCACTCACTTATGCTTTTGTTTTTATCATATCAATGATAGATTTTGATATGATATTATTATCAGTAATATTATCGATCAATCTATGTTGATTTCGTCCTAATCGTCGTCGCAAAACTTCTAGCCGTAGATTGCGCCAGAACGGGATAAAACTATGGGGGAGAGTTGCAAAAACGATGGAAGCATTAAGCATGTTAGCGGCTTGCAAGATAGCTTCGTCGATTTCTAAATACTGGAAGACAGTCAAGGAAAACTCGATGTGATAGTCTTGAAGCGTCGCTTCACAATTAATGATCTCGCGCTGATCTTGTTCAGTGAAGTTTCGATTCCCTAATTCCGTCCCCAGCCATCCGGGATATTGAACCGGAATCATTTTCACCAAAGCGATGTGTGATGGCATAGTGCGTCCAAGACGACACGCACGATGTAGTGCATCCATCGTCCATTTTTGGTCTGCAATTTGCACCATAATCATGGTATTTGTATTCATTATTTTCTTCTTGATGGGAATTGTCTAAATCCAAGTTGGCAGTTGCCCAATTAATAAAAATTATTTATCGAGTTATTAGTTGCGAGAGTCGATATCTGTAAAGGGATAATCAATGTAGGGTTTAAAGATATAAAGAGGTTTAGTCATTGTCGTTACAGGATTGTCTTGTAGCTTTTTGCGGAGTGTGTTGATATAAACCTGAATATAGTGTTTGGGTTCGGTGCTTTCAGCCGCTCCGTGAAGTTTCTGCATCAGAACTTCGAATGTTAAAAGTTCTCCCGGATGAGTAGCTAACTCACTCAATAATTTATACTCGGTTGGAGCAAGATGGATCTCTTCACCTTTCAGGGTGACGCGCCTTTTCAACCAATCGAGCACAAGATCATGAACACGTATTTCGCTGCTTACACTGTTGGCTACGTTAACTGCCGACCATCTCATAATCGCCCTGATACGCGCCTCTAACTCTTCCATGTCGAAAGGTTTTAGGATGTAATCATCTGCCTCTGCATTAAGAGCTGGAAGGCGTGTTTTTTTATAGTTGTTCACAGTAATCATGATGATAGGAGTAGTCGCCCATCTACGAATTTCTGCGCACACCTTAAGACCATTAGGAGTAGACCCTAAATCAATATCGAGAACGATAATCTTCGTTTGTTGGCGTTCAACAAATATAAGTACTTCTCGCCCATTACGTGCCACAGTTACCCCATATCCGTAACCTTTCAAATCTACTGTAAGTAACCCTTGTATTTGTGGTTCATCATCAACGATGAGATTTTTGGTTTTAATCATTGCATGTCCAGTTTGCTCAATCATCCGAATAAAATAACTCATGTGCATTAGTTTAAGTTCATCAACGGTAAATATGGGAGCAGTATTGCCACAAAAACGGTCAAAAAAACGTAAAGGTGAACTCGAGGTGTAAGAGTTTAATGCCACAGCTCTAAGTTGTTCCTACTGTCGTTGTTATTGCACAAGAACCTGCCCAATTGGCTCTACCCCAGTTTAGCGGGTAGTAAAATGTCCGTTAGACTGAATGTAAGGAGCAGAAAATGGGAAAGAACAAGAAGTATAGTCAGGAGTTCAAGCAAGAAGTGTTGGCAATGGTGGCAGAGGTGAGCAGAGCGTCAGCTAGATAGAGCGGGATTTAGGCATCACGCAGGGACTGATCTACAAGTGGCAGCAACGCTATCGGGTGGAAGACAATCTGCAACCAAGTGCAGAACGAGCCGAGCAAGCGGAAATCCGGCGGTCGAAACAGGAGTTGGAAATTACGCGGCAGGAACGCGATATCCTAAAAAGCCATTCAAGTGTTCTCGTAGGGGGAGTCGTGAAGCGCTATCAGTTCATAGAATCTCATCGCCAGATGTATCCGGTGCAGCGAATGTGCGCGGTGCTGGGTGTCGGATTGAGTGGGTTTTACGAGTGACTGCGACGTAAACCGAGCCAATGACAGCAGGCAAATGAGGCGTTGTTCGTTCGCATTCGAGACATCCATGACAGAAGCTGTTAGGCCTAAGGCTATTCGCGTGTTCAGGCGGAATTACATGCAGCCGATGAAGTCGTCGGCAAACACCGCGTGGCGCGGTTAATGAGGCACATCGGCTTGTAAACGCGCGGTCAACACCGCTTTCGGGTTACCACCCAAAGCAATCCCCGTCGCACGCCCATACCAATCGGCTGGCTCAAGATTTCAGAGTGGCCCGCCCCAATCAGAAATGGTTGGTGGACATTAGCTACATTGCCACCCGCGAAGGCTGGTTGTATTTGGCAGGCGTGCTGGACACTTTCGCACGACGTATTGTCGGTTGGGCGACGAGAGACCGGCTCACTGAACTCTTGGTCTGTGATGCCTTCCGCATGGCGCTGGCTCAGCGTGGCGCACCGAATACACAACCTCTGATGAAGCGCGGGCAGTTTCCGAACTCTTTTTAGATGACCCTGTGCTGCTCAGCCGTTATCACGACTCCCGCGTGTTTTTGCACGATTACGTTAATCAAGTGGCAGTGTGGGCGGTCGGCATATATAAGTCGCTGGGTGTTGATGTGCCGATCATGCTGAATACCTACAGCGGCGTGGGAACGCAGTTATGGTCAGAACTCGAGCAGGTTGTTGATATTGTCGAGCCGGATATTTACCCTTCGCGCGAGTTCAAGTTTCGCGGCAGTGGGGAACACCGTCATGTTCTTGAAGCTGTGCGATATACACGCAGCTACTCCAAGCTGCCCTACATTCCAGAGTATGAAGCGGGCATCTGGCACGATTGGTTGGATGAAGTCAGTGCGCTGCCACCGAACCACTACCGTGTGATCTGTATCTTGGCGCTGCAAGTGGGTGCAGTGGGTTGGAACTGGTATATGCTAGTCAATCGCGACAACTGGTATCAAAGCCCGATCAACACGTGGGGACGGGTTTGCCCAGCGTTATTTGGTGATTTCCGGTAGTTGACCCAATTGTTTTACGACCTCGACCCGCTCCAACGCAGCACTGACCGCTCCGGCTAAAGCCTTTACGAAGCCGATATTGATTATGAGTTCTTCGGCCTCAACCATAGCACGACTGATAAACCGCTATTACTCTACGCGGGTAGGGTATGGCTTTCTGAAAGCGGACAGCGGCGCTTGGTGGAATACGTCGAAAACGGCGGACATCTGGTCTACGTAGGGGCGTATGCCAAGCTGGACGAACACTTGCTGCCGTTGAATCTGCTCGGCATCCAAGCGCCATCTGGCATCGTGGACGGTTCGTTCCATGTCAAACTCTTTGACGGCGGCAGCTTCGAAAGCTTCTACCTCTACGACTATGAAAACTTCCCTGTTGAAGCTATCACTGTTGCACGGCAGCCAATTCGCTGAAGAATTGCAGATGCAGTTCAGCCTGCAAAATGGCGCACGGTACACGGCGGGTTATACCGGGTCGCGCGCGGTAAGGGGCGTATTACTGTCGTCGGTTTGAACCCGACTCCGGCGCTTCTGGTGGCGATTCATCCGTACTTCGGTGTAACAATTCCCAGCCGTTCGCAAATATCCAGCGTGACGACAGCGCTCTTCAGCCGTGGCGACGAACGATACTTGACTGTGACCAAAGCGGGTAGCGAGGGCAAGGTGGTGTTGGTCGAACTGGCGGACGTAACAGCGGGTGAGGTCAGCATCCTTTCCGGCGGGCAAGCTAGCGTGAACGGGCGGTAGGTCAGCGGGAGAGTTTCACGGAAGGACGGAGCGGCTATCCGGCTGCGTAAGAACCTATTTGGAAATTCCTGTTGGGTAAACTTGTTGTAACCACACAAACAAGAAAACCAATAGGAATGAGGAAAAGTGTCGCACAAACAGAGGCGATATACCAGTGAAATTCGGGACGGACAATGGCAACGCTTACAAGGGCTGTTGCCCAAACGGAAGGGAGCAGGGCGTCCTATCGAGATTGATTTACGGGGCGTGATGAAAGCGATTTTTTGTGCTGGTGACAGGATGTCAGTGGCGCAATTTGCCGAAAGAGTATCCGAACCCGCACAGTGTCTACTACCATTATCGCAAATGGTGTTCGGATGGAACATGACAACGGATCAACTGGGCGATGGGCTATCTAGAACGACGGCGGATAGGTCGCTTTGCGCGTCTGAGTGCAGCCATTGTGGATAGCCAAAGTGTCAAAGTGAGTGATACAAGGGGATCAGTGGTTACGATGGCAACAAAAAGATCAAAGGACGCAAATGGCATATCTTGGTGGATACACTTGGTAATCTACTGGAGGTCGTGGTGTCAACCGCCAACATCGGTGACAGGGACGGGGCTAAAGCCTTGTTGACCAAAGTGGAACAGCAAATCGCGCTGCGCTTACTCAAAATCTGGGCTGACAAAGGCTATCAAGGCGAGTTGGAGCTATGGTTGCATCAGCAATAGGCTATTAACCTCGATATCGTGTCGGCTGATCCTGGTCAAGTGGGTTTTGCTGTCCAGCCCCGCCGTTGGGTGGTTGAACGCACCTTTGCTTGGTTTGGTAAATTCCATCGCCTAAGCAAAGATTATGAACATGTTCCCACGAGTAGTGAGGGTTTCATTTATCTGGCTTCCCTTCGTACTTTGCTCAAACGTCTTCTATCCTAGTATTCATATGGCCTCTTAGAATTATGCAGCATGAGGGAATTGGATTCAAACATCATTGTGTAATAAAAAAGCGCTTTATAGCGCTTTTAAGGAAACTTCTGGGGGACCTGGATTCGAACCAAGATTAACAGGTTCAGAGCCTGCGGTTCTGCCGTTGAACTATCCCCCACTGTTGAGGTGAATGATATCTTATCATGCCGCCCCCCTCATTTCAAGAGTTGACTAAACTGTTTTTGCCGGATTATCCAGATTATCAATCGCCGCTTTAATCCGATTAAGTGCCACATCTTTGCCGATGATTTCCATTGTTTCGAATACGGGTGTTGATATTTGCTGACCTGTAACGGCCACTCGTAAGATGCCAAAAAGCTGGCCGTTGCTTAACGCTAATTCTTTGGCTAGTGCTTCGACGGCGGTATGCTGTGAATCGAAGCCAAAATCCTCCAATGCAGCTAATACATTGTAAGCACTGTTGAGCGCAGCACGGCATTGTGCCACATCCATTTTTTTCTGAGGGAGCATTTCCGGTTTTGGCGGGATAAATTCTTCGCGGAAGAAAAAGCCAGCCAATTCGGTAATTTCGCTGAGCGTCTTAATGCGCGTTTGCACTAGCGGCGTGATTTTGAGCAGAATGTCGGTGTTGACTTCGAAGCCCGCTTTTTCGAGAAACGGTTTTAGGCGACGGGCAAGATCATCCACCGCTAACAAACGAATATGTTCGCCGTTGAGCCAATCCAGCTTTTCAGGCGGGAAGGCGCTGTTGGCGGGATTGATTCGATCTAACTCGAAGCGTTCGAGCGCTTCGGTCATTGTGAAGATTTCGCGTTCGTCACCGAAACTCCAGCCGATATTGGCGAGGAAGTTATCCATCGCTTCGGGCAGATACCCGCGTGCTATATAGTCATGAACCATGACCGGAATAATATTGCCAAATTTATCGAGGGGCGGGTTGCGCTTGCTCATCTTGCCTTTGCCGTTCGGGTTGAGCATGACCGGCAAGTGCGCATAGATCGGTGGTTCCCAACCAAAGGCCAGCCACAACTGCCAGTGTACCGGCAGGGAAGGCAGCCACTCGACGGCGCGCATGACGTGCGAAATCTCCATGAAGTGGTCATCCACAACATGCGCCATGTGATAAGTGGGGAAGCCATCCGCCTTGAGCAAAACGGTATCCTGTTGCTTATCGTTATCGAATCGCACTTCACCGCGTACTGCATCCTGCACGACTGTTTCGCCATCCAACGGCATCTTAAATCGGATGACATAAGGACGGCCTTCGGCTTCGAATGCTGCCTGTTGTTCCGAGGTTAGATTACGGTGCTGGCGGTTATAGCCCGGTGGCAATTTACGTGCAGTCATTTCGTCGCGCATCGCTTTAAGTTCATCAGGCGTTTCGTAAGCCTTATAGGCTTTGTCATTGTCGAGTAACCACTGCGCCCATTTTTGATACAAGGGCAGCCGTTCCGATTGCACATACGGCCCATAATTACCGCCGACTTCCGGCCCTTCATCCCATGTTAAGCCCGCCCAACGCAGTGCTTCGGTGAGGGTTTGCAGCGCGGTTGGATCAAAACGTGTTTGATCTGTGTCCTCGATGCGAAGGATAAAGGCACCGTTATTGTGGCGTGCATATAACCAGTTAAACAGGGCTGTTCGCAGGCCACCAATATGAAGCGAGCCAGTAGGGCTGGGTGCAAAGCGCACACGAACGGGGTGAGCGTTTGAATCGGTCACGAGATACTCCTGAACAGCGGGAAAATGGTTTACCATTTTACATGAACAGGGATTTTATTTGTAGGGTACTTGATTTTTAGAGTTTACGCCCACGAATAATAACACTTTCGGCGAGGCCAATGCCGGCGAGAATAGATAACAAGGATGTACCACCAGAACTAATAAAAGGTAAAGTTAACCCCGTTACAGGCAGCATATTCAGGTTCATACCGATAGAAACGACTGTCTGAAAGAAGATGATTGCGGCTACGCCGTAGCAAATGAGGCTGCCCAGAGGATCCACTGCACGCCGAGCGCCTCGCAAAATGCGTAGAATGACGACACTGATGAGTACCATAACGGCTGCACCACCGACGAACCCAAATTCCTCAGCAATGACGCTGAAAATGAAGTCAGTATGGCGCACGCGCAAGAAACGCAGTTGGCTTTGAGTCCCGTTGGCATAGCCTTTGCCGCCGAAGCCGCCAGAACCAATACTGATGCGGGCTTGCAAAATGTTATAGAAGGCTTCAGGGTCACTTTCTGGACTCAAGAAGGTAGTGATACGCGACTTTTGGTAGGGCTTCATCTGCGTCCACATGACAGGAGCTGCAATGAGGATGATACCCACAAATAAGGCGATATGTTTAAGACGTAAACCGGCAGCCCAAATCATGGCGAACCAGATGACCATGAACACGATGGTGGTACCGAGATTAGGCTGGATGAAGATCAACGCTGTGGGAATTGACATATGGATGAGCGACATAATTACCGCTCGCAGACTATTTAGTTTCTGGTAGTTTTGGGTGAGATGATGCCCTAGAGTGATGATGATGATGATCTTGCCGATTTCAGAGGGTTGGATGCGAATACCAAGATTAATCCAACGCTGTGAACCTGCATCACCGACCACGCCAAGGAATTGCACCAGAATCAAAAGGGCTACCATGATGATATAGAGCCAGAGGTGCAGACTGCCCAATAGGCGATAATCGACTGCTGCTAATACGAACACTAAGACAAGACCAATGATTGCATAGCGAATTTGGTCGGGAACACGGCTGATAATATCGGTGTCAATGGCACCGATAGTAGCGCTACGGATCATCAATATGCCGAAAATGATGAGTATGAGGGTCGTGCTGAGCAGAACAAAATCGAAGTTGCGCCAGAAATTACCAGTTCGGTTCATAGATACTTCTTGCAGACTTGCTAACTAGACGATGCATTATACAGTAAAGCCACTAACCATCGTCTAGTGTTTCATCATAAGGAGCTGATGAGTGTGACAATCGGTTACGTGCTTCGTCCTTATCATTCACGCCTGTGAAGGGGATTTCAGCTTTAATCAGGCTGTCACGGTCGCGTTGTTCGAGGAAAATATCGACATCATCGCTATCCACCGAGACATATTTAGAAATGACTTCTAGAATCTCGGCTTTCATTGCTTGCAGGCGTTCAGGTGGCAAGTTAATACGGTCGTGAACAAGAATGAATTGCAGGCGTTCTTTGGCTGTTACGCCACTGCCCTTGTTATTGGTACGTCCGAGTAAGCGCTCAAAAAATCCAGACATAAGATACGTCCTTCTGTGTTATTCGGACTGTCCACCTGAAAATAAACGAGCAATACGTTGGAAGATGCCACTGTTTTCATTGAGCTGCATGAAAGGTACATCTTCACCATTAAGACGGCGGGCAATATTGCGAAAGGCTTGCCCTGCACGGGAGTTCTCATTCTGGCTGATGGGATTACCGCTATTAGAAGATGGAATAACACCTTCATCTTCCGGTACGATACCGATAAGTTTGATCGCAAGGATGTCGGTCACGTCATCGGCGGACATCATCTCACCTTTTTCAACCATTTTTGCTTTGACACGGTTGAGGATGAGTTTGCCGGGACCTTTGTTGTTGGCTTCCAATAAACCGATAATGCGATCAGCATCACGAACAGCGGAAACTTCAGGATTGGTGACGATTAAAACTTCGTCGGCGGGTGCAATAGCATTACGGAAACCACGTTCGATTCCTGCTGGCGAGTCAATTAGAATAAAGTCGAATTCGGGACGCAATTTGTCGGCGGTTTGGATCATATCGGTCGGGCTGACGGCCGTTTTATCGCGGGTTTGAGCAGCCGGAATGAGGAACAGATCAGGGAACTGCTTGTGCTTAATCATTGCTTGCCGTAATTGGCAGCGGCCTTCGATGACATCAACCATGTCATAAACAATACGATTTTCCAAACCCATTACAATGTCTAGATTGCGCAAACCAATATCTGCGTCGATCAAGACCACTTTTTTGCCCATTCGTGCTAACGCCACGCCGAGGTTTGCGGTGGTGGTGGTTTTACCAACCCCACCTTTACCTGACGTAACTGTTACGACTTTAGCCCCCATAAGGATTCATGTTCCTTTCAATATGTCCATGGTTCTACAATAATTTGATCTTTTCGTACCGAGGCAATTTCCGGTTTTGGTTGGCGACGTTTATCCTGTGGCGATGTTGTGATGTAGCTCGCAATACGCAACTGCATAGGCGTCATATCTAAAGCACACACAACCGCTTCTTCGTCACCATCCGCCCCAGCATGGACAATCCCCCTCAGTCTGCCCCAAACAATGATGTCTCCCGCTGCAATAATTTTTGCGCCGGGGTTGACATCCCCTAGTACGACAACATGTCCTGCGCTGTTGACGGTGCGTCCTGATCTCAGCGTTCTCTTAATCATGACGCCAACAGTTCCGTCTTCTTCAGGATCGAATTCGGATTCTTCATCGTCTTCTCGACCCGGAATGGGTGTTGAAATGGTCGTACGTAAATCAAGCGCATGAGCCGCGTCTATGGTAGTGGTACTGTCACTTAAGACAGCCCAAAGGGATAAGCCACGCCGTTCCAATAATGCTTTGAGCGACCCCAACTCATGCTTTGGAACTGGACGCTTTCCCAGATCGACCGTGATACGGGCACCGGCGAAGAACGCACTTTGCTGATCAATACGTGCTGCTAGATCAGCAGTTATTGCTTGCCATTCTTCGGTTGGACTAAGGGCAACCAACAATCCATCTTTTATCCCTTTAATCGCAACGGTTTGTTCTTGCATGAATGCCACCATGATAAAGGGTTAAGGGGCTGCGAAGGTGGATTTGATAACCCACGTTCAATAATTCTTGAACTCTCATAATCATTAACTATACCTTATTTTTTATCGTGCGCTATAAGACGCCTGTAACTCGACCCAAAAGTGCCAGCGGCAACAAGATGAATGCTGCTGTTGCGAGCCATTGAGCGCCATTGCGATGAGTAAAACTCTTTTGAAGCCACTGCCCTAATGCGAAAATAGCATAGGTCATCCATAAAACGTGAATCATGAGTAATGGGAGCAGTAGAATGGTACTATCCTTGCCGAAATAGACCAGCCCAAATAAGGCATATGTACCATACGCAACCAAGGTGGTGACGCCCAGAGATGGATACCAGCGTGCCAATCTTGCTAGCCCAATGATGCCTAGCAAAATTCCAATATCTGTAAACTGATTTCTAACCAAATTGATTAGATAGACCCATCTTGATGCTTCGCGCCAGCCATCTGCGATGACGAATGGGACACGAATCCCAGCGGCTTCTGCGGTTTCGGCAGGTACGAGCCACCAACCGCTGGCGATATACTGCACGATTGTACCGTAAACACCCCAAGCAATGATGAGCAATATCACTCCCCAATACCATTTTGTTAGGGTGACCTTCGCTAGGTGGAGACCGACGAGAAATGCTGGCGCGAGTAGGATGAACAGCGGGTCATTCAATACGCCGATCAGCAACATGACCACCATAGTTAGGATGTGGTTTGCCGGAAATACGGATTGAGGTAAGTAATCGGGCCGGGGGTTACTAATCATCAATAGATCGATGAGCACGTAGAGCATCAGTGTAGTGAGGAGGATGGTGACGCGCAGACTACGGGGTGAACCAATTACCGGCAAAAAGAGCAGTGCGAAGACAGTAAGTATCAGGATGAGAATTTTATCGGGGAAGCGTTTTGACCAAATCAAGATACCTATAATCACAAGCGCTGCCAGGAGGGCTAATGAAAATAGCACAACCTGTCGTGTTTCTTCCCCACCGGTTTGTGACCAGAAAGCAGGACTAAATGCGAGTGCGAAGCTGCCTATCACGCTCAGCACCCCGCCAAATCGCTGCAAAGTTAGGGCGATTCCTCCAATAGTGATCGCCATACCAAGGGCGCGCATTAGGGGTGTATGGCCGACTGCCGAATAAATGGCGAAACTAATTAGACCCGCAATTAACGCAGGCAAGGCCTGAATCGCCATGTGACGAGTGTTCAAACTAACCTCCGGGTATGATGGGTGTTGCAATAGGCGTTGCTGGTGGCGCAATAATTTCGGCTTGGGGCGGTGGTGCGATACCCGCACGCTGGTTTTTCAACCGATAGTAAGCCTCCAGCGTTTCTCTGACCAATGGAACCGCCCAAAGCGAACCTTCTGTTCCATTGTAGATAAAACCGATTACAGCAATTTCTGGATTTTCATACGGTGCGTAAGCAAGAAACCACGCATGAGCAGGCCAGCTACCGAACTTGCACAACCCCAGACCGTTGGCAATATTATCACAATATTGAGCTGTTCCGGTTTTGCCCGCAACTTCTACATAAGGTAGGTTGGCTGTTTGAGCTGTGCCATAGGCGATTACACCACGAGTTCCTTCGCGCACAATGTCGATTGTTTCTTGACTGACAAAAGCCGGCCGATATTTGTCGTTAAATCGTAGTTCTGTACACATGCTGGCATTGAAGCTGTAGTTATCAGGAATAAAGACCTGATATTCGCGTACATCGCTACCATCTTGATTCACACTCAGATCAACTGTATTGCGGTAAGTAGCAGGATTGCAGCGCACAGGATTGTAAAAGCTGCTGTCGGGTTCGCACATGCAGTCAAGACTATTAGGCCCCTTCATGATCATGTCTTCGACCAATAATAGGTTCATCGTACCTGTTACACCATTGAGATTGACGTTGCGTAAGACGTGCGGGGTGAAGGGGCGGACGACATTACCTTCTGCATCCAAATAACTTTCGATGATAGTGGGTTGGTAAAGTGTACCGCCATTTGCAACGGTAGCTGCCATACTGGCGAGCTGTAGAGGTGTCACGTTGACAAAGCCTTGGCCGAGTGCAGCGTTATAGGTATCACCGGTTGACCAGTTTTCACCATAAAGAACACGCTTCCACGTTGGGTCTGGCATACGGCCACGATTTTCAGATGGTAGTTCGACCCCCAATTCGGTGCCAATGCCATAAGCTGTAGCATAGCGGAATAAGTCACTGATGCCTAATCCTCCGTTACGGAGCGTAACCTCCGGCACATCGGGATTACCACCGCCGACTTGATAGAAGTAGACATTGCAGCTATTAGCTAATGCGCCAACGACATTCAGTGGGCCGTGACCATCGCGCTTCCAACAGACGAAGGTTTGCGAAGCGGCGGGGTCGTTCGGTGCATATTTGTTCTCAACTACTAAACTGCCGGGGTCGTTTAGCGTTTGGCGTGGGGAAATTACCCCTTCTTCAATTGCACCGGAGGCAGTAATCAATTTCCATGTAGAGCCGGGGGGATAAAGAGATCGGATGGCGTTGTTAATGAGCGGTCTCAGAGGGTCATTGGCGACTTGCAAATAGTAGGTGACATCGATGTTACGCGCGAATTTACTATTGTCGTAACCGGGGTAACTGACCATTGCCAGTATTTGCCCATTTTGGGGATTTATGGCAATGACCACACCTTGTTGGCTGACCAACCGTTCGTAGGTGGAGTTGAGTAGGGCGATGCGATTCCTGAGCGCATCTTCGGCGGCTTGTTGCAATTCGACATCAATCGTCAACCGCACATTTTGGCCGGGGACTGGATCAATACGTTCGATTTCAGTGATGGTTGCACCTGCAACGTCGACTTCGCGGAGAACTGAACCGCGTCGACCTGCTAAAGTCGCGTTCAAGAAATATTCAATTCCATCCACACCGATACGATCAAAATTTGGATCATAGCCTTGCTCAATGAGTGCTTCGGCTTCTTCAGAAGGGATTGGTGCCATATAGCCGACGATATGAGCGGTTAGCTCGCCTGTGGGATATTCACGTACAGCTTTCGCTTGAATATCGACCCCGGGAAGCGATTGGCGTTCCTCACGAATTTGCAGCGCGACATGAAAGTCAACGTCAATGGCTATAGTGACTTCGCGGAATGGGGCGATACCTTCACCTTCTGCAACCAACTCTTCGATACTGCGGACGGTTTGGCCTGTTGTTTGGGCGCTCGCGGCAGCAATGTCAGCGGTTGGCGGGACACCTACTAGAGCCGAGAGGCGATTAAAGATTTGCAAAGTTTGTGTGCGGTCGGCGGGGAGCAGAGCAGGAATGATGGTGACGTTAAAGGCTGGTACGTTTCGCGCCAGGGGCACACCGTTCCGGTCGAAGATAACACCGCGGTCGGCGGCGATTGGGAGTTGATTCAGTCGGTTTTCGTCAGCCGCTGCTTGATAGGTTTGATAGCTGGCAATTTGAAGATCGTACATGCGGAAGGAGAATAATATAAATATCGCAACCATCACGGCTTGAAATAAGGTCAGCCGCCACCCCTGAAATGGAAGTAAACGTCTATTCAATTTCTGGTACTCCTGTTTACTACTTCTTGTTTGTACCCAGATCGATGGGACTTGATGGAACTTCAGTGGTTGGAATTATAGACACTTTGATTAGTGGAAATTGAAGGGGTCATCGGGTTAGTCGAAGATCAGTACCTAATGCGCGCTGAATGGCGCGTACAAACCAATAAATGGGAATGATTCCGATGAGATTATATACGATGGTTGGCACAATGAATAATCGAACTTGGTTTAATAATGCGCCATAGCCGAGCTGTTCGGCATACTGAGGTTGGAAACCCGTAAACAGTAAGATGGTCAAAATGGATAGCTGTTGGATGACTGTACCAAGCACGCTGACCCATACCAAGGTGAAAAAACCGACGCTGAAAAGTTGTTGGCGAACGGCATGGATGGCGAAAATGATAAGAAGCATGCCTATGACAGAGGTTCCGATAGGGGCGGCGGAGAGCATATCTTTGCAGATGCCGCCGACGAATGCCCATAATACACCTTGGTCGAGTGAGGTGTTGAGCGACCATGCAGAAACGAGCAAAAGCACAATATCGGGACGCCCCCCGAAGATGCTGATTTGCGGCATGACGGTTACTTGTAGGGCAGCAGCCAGCATGAGGATTGGGAGGCTCAGAAAGCTTCCCATTCCTTAGCTGCCAGTTCCCGCAGCTACAGGCGTAGTTTGAAAGACAGAAAGATCGACCGGTTGGAAACTGGTAATTACCAATACCGTTTCTAGCGTCGCGAAGTTAATGAGGCTACGGATGGTGGCGTTTTGAAATAATTCAAACTCGCGCTGTTGAATATTCGTGACTTGTCCAATAACCAACCCTGCTGGAAGATTACCGCCAAGACCAGAGGAAATTACAATATCGCCTTGCTGAACCCGCGCGTTTAGGGGGATAAACTCCATAAGCAAATCCGTACTGGCTTGTCCTATTACGCTGCCTTCGTCGCGCGTGGTTTGGAGACGCGAACTGATGGCGCTGGATACATCCGTAATTAAGAGGACGCGAGATG
>JAPUDW010000164.1 GCA_027492915.1 Bacteroidota bacterium
AAGCCTGAGCGCCTTCACATTAAGTCCCTTGCTTTTCATCTAGCATAACTGCTTACACATGAGAAGCCCCTCATCAACTTAGCAAATAAAGCTGATGGCGCGCAGACCGTCTACCAGATCATTCTGCCAACACAATTTACCATTGGCTCGGTAATGTTGATGAGAAGCCATCCGGCTGCGTTTCATGTCTTATCAGCTAAAGGCCAACGCAGCAGCGATTATAAGATTGTCGCACTCCGCTATAATGACCTTGGAGTAAACGGCAATACAATTTGTCCGTCAACTCTATATGATCTCCTCAGTCGGAAAGCGACTATCGTTCTCTATAATCGCTATAATCCCCACCGTTTCCCTGAACTAAATCCTTGGGATTACCAAGCGTTCATTAAAGCCATAAACAACAGAAGTGATTGTTAAGATCATGCACTTCTTCTATCTCCGCCTCTGCCCCATGTGCAGTGGGTAGGAACCTCACCCCTTGTATCTTGGAGAAGGGGCAGCCAATACGGGGCGGCAGAATGAACACCGCGCCACTTTCATGGCAACGGCACAGGCGCGGCGGCATCCAGCAAGCCGGCTTCGCGCAGGCGGTTCCATAACACGGCGGGTATCGTCCGCTGGCGGGCATCCAAACACGCCTGCACTTCAGAGGCCGCTTGGAAACCAACGATGATGGCCTTCACCGCCGGATGTGACAGCGGCAGTTGGGTGGCGGCGGTATGCAGCGGCACGCCAAATTCCGCGCAGATGGCCTCAATCGCTTTGACCCGCGCGATGATTTCGGGTGGCGCAGGGGCGTAGTTATAGGTGACGCCGGTTGAAGCCGCGCCTTTCGCGAGCAGGCCACTGTTGTAAATCCCCGCCGCAAAAATCGCGATGCCTTTTTGGTGGCACAGGTCAAAGAAGCCGAGTGCGCCCTGCTCCAACAAGGTATAGCGTCCGGCAATGAGGAAGCAGTCGAAGTCGGCCTGTTGAGCGAACCTCATCGGAACCTGCCACTGGTTCATGCCCGCGCCAATCGCCTTAATCACCCCTTGGGCGCGTAATTCCGCCAGCGCCGGAAAGGTTTCGTTCAGCACCTGCTCGGCATCGTCGTCCGCGTCATGCACATGCAGAATGTCAACCGAATCGACCTGTAAGCGTTTGAGGCTGCCTTCGAGGCTGCGCAGCACACCATCGCGGCTGTAATCGCGCCGCACCGTTTCCCCGCGAATATCCACACCCACTTTGGTAGCCACGATCACACTTTCGCGCGGCACCTGCCGCAGGAACGCCCCCGTGCGGGTTTCGGCCAAACCTTTGCCATACGATGGTGCCGAGTCAAAAAACCGGATGCCGTGATCGAATGCGTATTGAAGCGCCGCTAAAGCCTGACCTTCCTCAATCGGTTCGCCCGCTGCCCAACCGGGCGGCATCCCCAAGGGCGATGTGCCAAAACCGACACGCGGCACGTTCAAATTTAGCATTGTGGACGCTCCATCCCTATGCATAAAAAGACATTTTTACCACAAAGAACACCGAGCGGCTTCGAACAGGCACAAAGAACGCCCATAAAATTTTGTTGCGCGAGATGCTATAGTGTCTAAATTCGTAACCGTAAATAAATTAAGATTTAGATTTTTAGGATAAATAGTAAAAAGGCAATAGTATTCATGGAACGTGATTTATATCCCTACCTGAATATGCGTGTGGAATTTGACTCTGTTTCTATACAACTGTGGCTTCATGCGATTGTTATTCTCATCGCGCTTACGGTTGTTATGGGGTTTAGAAAGCGAAGTTTATCTTACCTCATCTGCTTCTTCATTTTCGGCGCTTACATCCTGTATGCCGTGGATAAGGTGTTTTTCCCTATCCCCGTTACAGGTGCCTATGCTAATGCCATGAAGGAAGCGCCGTGGTCGGCTTTTATCAACCTCATTCCGTTCTATTTTGGTCCGTATGTTCCGCTAGAAGCTGCTGCAAACACCTTATTCCTCAATGTGCTACTCACGCTGCCTTTTGGTTTCGGCATCAATTTTTTGATACCCACCACACGGCGGAAAATCCTTTGGATGGCATTCGGCGTAGGGTTTGGACTTGAAATAACTCAGCTTATCATTGGATTACTCTTAGGATACCTCTATCGATATATTGATATAAACGATGTTTTGATGAACGCATCCGGTGTTTTCGTTGGATATGCGCTCTTCAGGATTTTTGCATGGGTTTATTTATGGGTGATAAATAGGCTCAATATCAAACCGTGGGGGCTTGCAGCCTATGTTTATGCTGCTGCGCGGCTTTCTTCTGCTCAACCGGCCTCTAAAGCCTCATAACCTCGTTTAGTGTTTCATTCGATTTAGAGATCGGCAATCTGTGATAACAAACTATCCTTGTTAAATTTGCAAAAGAAATGTTCGCAATTTTCACCCATATCGCGTAACCGGTGATGAGCGCGGTTCATCCGATGTTGCCCTCCGCCCTGCCCCATGCTCGGCGGCGGCGGGACGCGAGTAGAGGTCTCGTATTATAGATTTACGACTCACCATCACAAATTAAAAACTTTTCTAATCCTAATTTGCACATTAGCGTTGCGATTTCGAGCGTTGCACCTCTCCTCCCGAAATGCAATTTCTTTATTTCATTGTTAAAGAGGAGCAATATCGTTATTCGGATTGCTTGCTCAGTTTGTGAAAGCTTGATCGAGTTTTCTATATAAGCAAAGAGGGATGGATTGTTACATACTCGGTAATTAATATCACGTAAATGGAATCCAACTTTTCCAGTTATCCCTTTTAAATAGGAATTTGGATTATTAAATTCGCGCGTATCCCCTCCGCTTAGGGATCTTATCTTTTTTCTTAACCCGATTTCAATCCAATTCGCTAAATCATCAATCAGGTCATTATGTGTTCTTAGATTAAACGACCGTTCTATTGCCTCAGTTAGCTGTCGATCAGTTGATCCTTGTAAATTCTCTATGCCCCCAATAAGTGCTTTATCCAGTGAAGATTGAGTCGGCTTCCATTCATTTGGATTCATATCTATACCTACTTCAAACTAATCATGAAACATCAGCGGTTCATCCGATGTTGCCCTGCCCCATTCGCCAATTTACTAAGTACACCTTTGGGGAAGAGGAGCCAATACAGGGAGTGAACGTTATGCAGCTTGAGCTACGGAAGCATAAGCGCAAACAAATCATCTTTATAATTGCTCGTCCAGCCATGCCAAGGAACTGCATAGGTTGAAGGATAAATGCTTTTCAAGTCAGAAAATATAGAAATCCTACTCACTTCGACATCCCACCCGTCAATAACAAAATCATTTTTATTGAGCGTCAAACGAACTCCTTGTCGATAGTATAGGGCATTTGGAGAACTATGATGATTGCCCCACGTAACGGAAAGCGCTTGGGGTTTACCAAGTAAAATAGAATACTGGCCTAAAGTTAAAGGACTAACAAACCACCAAATAAGCGTAATGTCAGAAATTATAGTATCTTTCGTTTGTTTCGAAGCAGTTTCCCATTCATTGAAATTAATACCTAAAGAGATGCCATCATTACGGCGGCTAATTGTGTGCCCCTCTGTATCTTGGTAGGGGCTGTGATCTGAAGTAAATTCATAATCAATCGCAGGAAATGTACTGGTAAGCAGAATTTTCGCTTCGCCTATTGTGGTTTTACCCGGAATAATGCCTATCCAGCAAGGTAATTGACAATCATGCAGATGCAACATTTCCAATCGGGGTGGTTGCTCTTGTTGACGACCAACAAATAAGGTTACAGCTATCAACAAAAGCGATATTAAAAAGAGTAGCAGCGCACTTTTAATGGCGTACTTCAAAAACAAACAACTTTCCATCTAAGTAAACAGATAATAGTATAAGCTAATTATCTCTATCCCCCCCCAACGCCCCACTTCCGATTATTTCTCAGAACTGTGACCCCTTATTTTAATTCTTTTTTCCAATACGGATTCTTCTTTATTTATATGAATACCTATGAGGGGTAAAAGTTTTGAGAAATAATCAATTTTTGCAAATTTAAGGGAAAGCGTTTCTAATATGGGGAGTTCTTAACAACAAAACAGCCATCGTGTGATGGCTGCTTTGCCGCCGGAGGAAAGCTGGAAACTTCCCGAAGGCCTTTATATTCTTGTGATCACATCTCGTCTTTTCACAGGGATCAGATGTGAACACTCTTTCCCGATTAAGGAAAGTTTGTTACGTGAAAGCATATCTTCCCCCACCCCAAAAGTCAAGCAATCCCCTGCCGATCGATTACATTCCTCACGTTGGTTTCCCCATGAGCATCGCTGCGGAGGCGATCAAACAGGGGAAAGCCGGACATATGAGAATTTACGAAGCAGCGCTGCGCTACGGCCTCGGCGGTTTGATGCTGACGGCGGCCGACCTCGTCACGTTTATGGCGAACATCGACATCACCTTGAGTCCGGCGCAGGCGCAGCGCGTGCTGACCGATACCCTGTTGTTCGACTTCGTAGATGAACACAAGACCGGCAAACGTGGTCGCCCCCTCAAGCTCTACCGGATGAAACCATCCACCGAAGTGAGCGAGGCCTTGGGCTTTGACTTGGGTGCAGTACGGGACGCGCCGCAGTTGCATCCGGTCGATTTGTCGTCCTGCCGCCGCTACAAACTGGCGATTTTCGGGCGGGTGATGGAAGTGCGCGAGGAGGACAGCCGCCAGACGCAGGTGCGCCACTGGGAACTGTCGAGGCAGACGATGATCCGCTGGACACAAGAAACATGTGATATTTACCCGCAGATCGAGCGTGTTCGCAGCGACGACCAGCGCTATCAATGGTTTGGCGATGATCGGGCTGCTGAACTCTTTTTGTTGGATGTTTCCTACGCCATAAGGGAAAAACCGCACAAATTTTGGCTGGAAGTGACCAATCACGCCGGTGAAATCCGCAAGCTGCCATGTTCGATTGACACCGCCGTGCGCTGGCTTCAACACGGGATGGTAACACTGTGCCAGCAGCAGCCCAACCTGTATATCACCCGCCCCGCGTATTGTGATACCGCATGGTTTGGCGAGCTGCCGTATTGAAGATTGCTTTTAACGCAAAGGTTTTTCGTAGGGGTGCATGGCTTGTGCCTCGCCTGTGTATGTGCTCCCTTCTCCTCAGACAGCAAAGGAGAAGAGGTGTGGATAACAATAAAAGAGGCGCACCGTGGTGCGCCTCTACATTAGTCATTACTATTCAGTAATTAGGATTCGGTTGCGGGCAGGTGGCCGCGACTCCGTTCGTAGAAGAACAGGACGAAGAACACGACTGCCAGCACCAGAATGGCGATTGAAGCTGCTGTCACACCGGTGGCGACATTGTCCCAACCGTAGGCCGAAAGCAGGCTTCCACGAAGGTTGCTACCCGTCAACATCGTGTTACGCAGGTTGGTCACGGCGGTCAGCTTGGCATTGGCTTCATCAATCGCAGTTTGGTCATTGGCTTCGGTCGCAGCGGCGACTTCGGCACGGATTTGGCGTTGGATGCCGCCCAGAGTGGAGTACGCAGCACCGGGGTAACCGGCATCTTCGGCTGCGTTGCGCATGTGCAGCGCAATAATTTCGGAATAAACCTTAGCTTGATTACCGGTCGCGAGCGGCAGCCCTGCATTCTCAAGAGCACCGGGAACCTGCTTTTCCGCGTCAGTCAATGCATCTGCGGCGGTAAACGAAATCTGCTGTGATGACAATTCTTCGCGAATATTGCCCTGAATGAACTGGCCTAACCCGAAGGCAATTCCACCCACGACTAATGCGCCGATGCTCAACGTGAGCCACAGTAACAGGACCCGCGCCCACATGGCTGCGGATAGACGATAATTGAGGTACTTCATGTGCTTACTCCTTAAGTAGCATAGCCGAATGCTAGATTAAAATACGCTTATCAACATGGTTTTTTAGCGCATCAACGGATGCGTGTAAAAGACTGTGTTTTGCTTCAACAATCACAGTATACCAGCCTATTTGACCGAGACTCAAGTAAATTTTAGACGAAAGTGACTTCCGTTTCAGTAGCATCTGACAATTGTCATATCTGCTTCCCTAACAGCCTAAGGTTTGTAAACTCAAACCCTCAAATTAGAATTTCCGTGCTACCATATTTGTGATGATGGTTGCAAAGTAAATGTGGGTATAGTTGGGTGGCGCGGACGTAGCACGCTACGTCCCTACAGATGTGGGTTTGTTTGTGCTAGGACAAAATGCATCACTTACCAGATAACCAGTACCATATTTCTGTACCTAATGGAATCAAAAGGGTTTGCCGGCGGCAAACCCCTACTCTGTGCCTCTGTGGTTAAATTCTCTGCATTGATCTTGGCGACTTTGCGGTTCAAATGCTTTTGCAGTTTCGGCGAAATGCTCCCTCGCATCCGCCGAAATGACATCGGCGGCAGCCATACGGGAGCGTTCTGCCGAATGTGCGCCAATTCAGCGGATGCAGCCGAGACTCCCGTCATCACAAAATGACAATTCGGCGGCTACACGGGAGCTTCCCGCCCGCCATTTCGGCAGATCAATATGCAAATTGTGCAATTTCCGCAACTTTTATAACCGTTTGTGCGTCTAGCAAAACAGAAGTAGCTCCAAGTAAATAATGCAAATTTGCCCGCCTGAAGAATTTGCCTCGCTTGCGGGGGAGGTGTCGCGTTAGCGACGGAGGAGGTCTGCATTCGCATTACTTTCTTGGTATGACAGATACAATTATTCGTTGCCCATAACAGACGTTCGAAGTGAGATGCCTATGCGCCGTTACCTGTGGATTGCTGCTGCCCTGCTCACCCTCATCGCGCCGGTTTCTGCCAATGAAGCCCTGCCCCACTTTGGAACCGGCTTCGTGTTCCTGCGCCAATCAAACGATGGGCTGTTTTTCATCGGGCATCCATCAGCCGACGGGCGTTATGTGGTCGGCACGTCGAACTCACCGCCGGTCATCAACACCGGCGACCAACTCTACCTGTGGGATCTCAGCACGGCTGACCCCCAAGGCCGCCCCACCGAACCCGATCCAGTCGGCGCGTTTGACTTGCAACCGTGGCGCGATACCGTGATTTCAGCCGGCAGCTTCGCTATCTCGCCGGATAGCACCACCGTCGTCCTCGCGCTTGATAACCAGCTCTTACTGCTCAAAACGCCTGACCTCAGCCTTCAAAGAACGGTTGAACTCGAAGATGCCTCCCCCACCGACCCCGCCGATCTGGTCGCGTGGTCGGACGACAGCCAATCCGCAGCCGCCTTCTATCAGCGTAAGCTGGTGGTGGTCGATGTCGAAAGTGGCGTGTTTTACGAGCATGACATCCAGCTTGAAGGTTTGGGGACGCTTACCGAATACGTCAATGGTTATTGGGTGTTCGGGTTTGAAACGGCGTTCATGGTTTGCACCCGCCACCTCGAAACCTGCACCGATTACCCGCTGGATGAGCATCTAATAGGGGTTTATCCGGCTCAGGCTGCCCTGCTGACGAACGCCCCATTTGGTGAGGGCGACTACCCGACCCGCGTCTGGCAGATGAACGCTGAGGGCGTGTTTGAAGTGGTCGAAACCCTCACCAGTAACGGTATTGTGGATGGCCTCAGCCCCGATGGGACACACATCACCGTGCGCCGCATGACCGAGGGCGGTAATCCCGACCTGCCCTATTGGTCGCTCTACACGCGCCAGCCGCAAACCCTCGTCCGCGAGTTGGATACTATTCAACCGCCCTTGTGGCTGAACGCTGACGGTTATTTCTTGGTCGGCTCGTCGCTGTTCCACATCAGCCAGCCGGAAACACCCATAGCCGATATCCCAACCTTGATCGACATCGACTTTGCAACGTCGGATGCGGAAATCAACGCCAAAATCGCCTTTTATCCCGAAAATTTCGGTTACCTGAACCCGACTGCCGATGGGCGCTGGTTTATGTGGAATTTGGGCGGCAGCGCCTTCATGATTCCGGTAATTTACCCGCCGTAAGCGATACTGACTGAACCGCTTGCTTAATCACAACGCGGTGGGACTCGTTTTCTTGCCCGTGAATTTTCTACTGTTCCAGCGAATGCGCCTTACCCCAGAACGGCTGATTGCATTTTCAGCCGACATACCACAACATAGGCGCGTTCGTTATCGCATCATCGTCATCGCGCATTTCTGAAGGAACACCATGAAAATCAAACAAGAATATACTCTGCGCCAACCGACCGGCACCTACACCGTTGGCGCGGTCAGCTTCACCTACACCTATCAACCGCAAGGTGACGGCAGCAAGCCGCGTGTCATCCCCTGCCTGTGCTTTTACCCCGCCGCGAATAAGGGCGAAGGCAAATTGAAGCCGTATGTACACGAGAAGCTCATGCCGGGTGCGGGCAGCATCACCACCAACAGCTATCTCAATGCGCCCGTAGCAGATGGTCAGCACCCGCTGCTGGTATTCAACCACGGCTTCACCCTGTTCAACGAGGCCAACACAATTCAGTGCGAAGAACTGGCTTCGCACGGCTATATCGTGCTGTGCGTGGGGCATATTGGCGGCGGCTCGTATGAACTGCCGAACGGTGAGCTGATACTCGTCGATAATGAACAGATCATGATTGATTTTGCGTCCGACGCGGCGGGTCGGGGCGCTTTCATCCCCTATGCGATGTGGCAGCAAAGCGACGGTCGGCAAGCCAGTTTGGACGAACAGCGGGAACAGTTTCAGCAGGTGATCGAAGGGCAGCCCGGTTTTACCGCCCATAACCGCGTGTGGGTGGCGGATAGTTTAGAAGCGCTGGAACGCTTTTTGGGGGATGGTGATAACCCGCTGTACGGGCATGTTAACCCTGCGCAGATCGGCGCATTCGGCATGTCTTATGGCGGCTCGGCTGCCCTCAGCCTAACCTTCGACTCGGCGCGGGTGAAAGCGGCGGCGAATTTGGACGGCTTTTACTACAGCCCCGTATGGCAGCAGCCCTTTACCAAGCCGGTGCTGTTGATGGAAAATTCGCTGGGGCGGACGCTGATTTTCCCCTTCATGAACGCGGGGCATGACGCCTATCTGGTGACACTTATCGACAGCACCCACGCCAACTTCTCGGACTACAGCGCGATATTGGCTGAAAACCCGACTTCAAAAATGGTGGTCAATGATACGGAAATCGAGATGCCGATGCTCGGCGGGATCGACCCTGACCGCATGGAGGATTTGATGAACACTCTGCTGCTTGACTTCTTCGGGAAGTACCTGAAGGGCGAACCCTCGCGCATTCTGGACAGCGACGCGGCGCTGGAGGATGCGGTACTCGAACGGCGGTAGAGTTACCGAACGTTTATGCCGATGACCGCGTAGACAACAGCCCTGCCCTAAAACAAACCAGCCGCCGCAAATGATGTTTGCGGCGGCTGGTGATTTTTTCACCGTTCGTTATTGGCTGGTCGCCGTTGGCTCTACGACCGGCGTAATATTCGTCATGACATAGACGACCGCTTCATCGTGGCTGCAACCGGCAGTACCGAACCGGCTTTGCAGCAGGTCGGGGTTTTCCTCACTGCCGACATTCGCGGAAATATAATTCAGAATGACTTCCGGCGCGGCGGCTTTATTGTTGAAGATAGCCGCAGCTTTGGCGAAAAGTTCATCATCCATCGTGCAATAAACACCCGCGTCATCGTGGGTCATCCACACGAAATGGCTGCCGTTCTGCTTGGTTTCAATCGCGAAAATGGTGTCACGCAGCGCACCATCTTGTACGGCGTGGGGGCCAGCGCCGCAGCCCGCAACGACCAGCGCCAACACAACAATTAACCCGAACACTTTAAACACGTTTTTGTTCCTTGTAGGCATCCTTCAACCACCATAACCGGCAGATAGGATAAATGTGACAAGTAGGATTATTACTGAAAAAGGTGAACTTAAAACGCTGAAATATTGGGGGTTATCCAGACACAGCATATAAAAAGGCGCACCGTGGTACGCCTTTTGATCGTTCAATTTGTCGCTACGGGTGTGGCAGCTTATTCTGCAAACGCCGGTTGTGTTCAGCCTCAAGGTCTTGATAAGCCCGTTCGAGGTCGGCGTGTTCTTCGCCCTTATTCTTGGCGTCTTGAAAGGCTTGCAATGCCTCTTTGCGGCGGTTCATCAGTTCATCCTGTGTCAGCCGCGCCAGCGCTAAGTCGGTCGGGGTACTGGGTAAATCGCTCATGGTGATTCCTCCTGTCTACCTTCCGTTTACATACACAGCATAACACAGCCGCGCCCCATAGCGGTCGGTCATGTGGCTCATTTATGCCCTACCCTATCGGGCTACAGGTACAACAAAGTTACCGGTCACGCCTTGATGAGTGCCAGTCGATTATGAGAAACGCTGCTAACCACGCATGAGCCAAATGCGCTGCGGATATGCTAGAGGACGGGTGGAGATAGTTGCTCTCTCATCAGCGGCGATACGGGGAAGAAACAGCGATTTAGCGCAGCCGTTTATTCTTCATGCGACGGTCGTTTTCGGCTTCCAACGCTTTATAAATCTTGCCGAGTTCGCTGCTATTACGTCCGTCGTTCTTGGCATCGTTAAAGGCTTGAAGTGCCTCTTTACGCTGCGTGTACAGGTCGTTTTCCGGCAGACGAGCCAGCGCCATATCGGTCGGCATATTTGGGGCAGAAAACATAATGGGTATCCTTTATCCAATTAGCCTGTGTTTACAGGGTAACACACTTACGAGCGGTATAGTGGTGAGGCGTTAAAACCCGCAAAGCTGCCTACTCCCCTTTTCTTTCGCAACCTCTATCAAATAAAAACAGCGCAGGACAAGCCAGCGCTGTTTCAGGTTCATGTGCTGCGAATCGCGACTAGATGCGACCGCGCCCACCTTGACGATGATTGCGGAGCGAGCCGCCGGAAACACCGAGCAGCGCCGGTTCGCGGTGTTCACGAGCCGGTTTAACCACCAGTTCGTGTTTATCCAACAACTGCCCGTTAAGGCGAGCGACAGCTTCTTTGGCGGCAATGAAGTTTTTCATTTGCACAAAACCATAGCCTTTGGAGTGACCCGTTTCTGAATCGACCATGATGATGACTTCCGTCAGTTCGCCCGACGGCTCAAACAGGGCGCGGATTTCATCTTCAGTCGTGTTTTGGGATAGGTTGCCAACGTACAGCTCAGTTGTCATCAGGGCGTTCTCCTCAATATGCAGACAGGTGGAAGGGATAGAGCAGCGGCGCTGAAGTGGCAGACAATGCAGCAGGGGAAAATGTTTTGTAGGATGCAGTGGAGACCAAGACGGTGTATATGCCCTATTGTGGTTGAGTGTCGCACAGTGGTGCCAGCGCGTATAGGGGCAATAAAAGTTAAGCTTGGAAAGTTAAAGGCAATATCGAGGCGAATAGACTAACCCAATCGCCACGCACGCCAAGTTCAATATCGAGGTTTTTAAGACAAAGGGCACGGCCCTACAGCGTTAACTTCAACCTAGCCGATCATCACTGTCGGAACCCCTGCAACAACGACGGTGCCGGTCGGCGCGGGCGTTGGATCGTTACAGGTTAGGGCGGTATCACCCATACGGGCAGCCGCTTTGTTATTAATAAAAACCGTCAAGCTGCCGATGCTAATTTTACCCTCATTGTTTGGCGCCTTTTGGAACGGCCCCCCCTGCGGAATATGAGGTGGCGTGTTCATAGCCACGCTGCCGACAACCGCAGCCGCTTGGCCTTGAATATTGACATTGGTGCTGCACCCACTTTGAATCGTGCCATTGAATGGATGCGGCAGCGGCGTTGGAACGGGGCCACCGGGCGAGGGAATCATGATGATGTGAATATCGACCCCAACGACTTTATCACCCATTTTGGCAGCAGCCATTCCCATAATCATTACTCCACTGATGTTGGTATATGTGATCGTTTCTATTATAAGAGCAAATTGGTATTAATGGACCAAACCCTGTGGCATTAGATTTCAGTTGAAAGACACATATTATAGGGAGTATGGAGAGTCTCAAAAGTTTTTAGTAGATCGCATGTCTTAGCCCTCCCCCAAAAAAGTGAGGGAACAAATGGCATCGTGGCTAAACTTTCAGGATGTTAAATCAGCTTTCGAAAAGACCAGAATATGAATTTCAAGTTAGTATTTGCAACAAATTGAAACGTTTCCTACCGAGAAATAGGCCAATTGGCTCTTTCCTCAAGGAAGCATCTTTTTATTTTTGTGCTACTCTTAAAAAAGAGGCAATAGTTTTCGTCATATTTCACGCCCACATTGCAGGCCGTTCTTTATAAATGAAAATTGCAGACTGGCAGTATCTTCAAATAACTTTACGGGAATTAGACCGTTTCATTCGTGATGCTTTCATCATAGCGCAAGAAGCGGGGAATGACCCTACTAATACGCTGCATGGGTTAGTTATTACCGAAGATGAAGTCGCGGCATACTTAGCTCAAGAGCCACTGACCGCTTTAATCCCCGAAGGTCTGCTGAATTTCCCCGAATTTGATTTCCAAAACACAGATAATCCACTTTCACGCTTGAGTACAGCTTTCGGGCTGAATACGCTCGATAGCATTATCTTGTTGTTGAGCCTCGCGCCGGAATTCGACCTGCGTTACGAGCGCATCTACGCCTTTTTGCAGGATGATGTCGCCCAACGGCACGCAACCGTAAACCTGATGATGAATATGCTGGGCAGCACCACCGAGGAACGCTTCATCGTCTGGAAGCGCCTTAGCCCTGAAATGCCGCTGCGCACACACCGGCTGCTCAACTGTGTGCCCGACCCTTCACGACCGAACGGCAGCTTCTTGTCGTATCAAATACGGGTCGATCATCGTATCACCGGCTACCTGCTGGGTGACGACGAGATGGACATGCAGCTCCTGCATACGGTGCAGGTACGCCCGTACAGCCCATCAGGCTGGCTGCCACAGGTTGCCGAGCCGATTATGACCGCGATGCCAGATGCGCCGTTGATTTACTTACAAGGTGCGCCGGAAATGGGGCAGCTTGAAACCGCGCTGGCATTATGCGCACCACAGCGCCAAACGCTGGTACAGATCGACATGACCGCGCTGGTCTCGAAGGAAGTACCGCTGGAAAACAGTTGGCGGTTAGCCCTGCGCGAAGCTTATTTGAATAACGCCGTGTTATACATCGACCATTGGGAAAGTGTCCTCGGCGAAAGCACACGGATGCCCTCCCCTGCCCTATGGGCGTCGATACTAGCTTATCCACAAACGGTATTCATCGCAGCGCGTGAGGAATGGGAACCGCGTGACCTCGAACGGCAGCGGCGGATGCTGCGTTTATCATTCAACATTCCCGATTACCGCGAACGTTATGAAGTCTGGGAAGAGTCAGTCAGCCGTTACCGGACGGCTCTACAGCCGCAAGATATTGAGGAAACCAGCGCCAAGTTCGGCTTCACCCGTTCGCAAATTATGCGGGCAGTGAATACGGCGGTTGATCTGGCGCAATCACGCGGGGAGCTGGCGCAAAAGGCCGACCTGTATGCCGGCGCACAGGCACACGCGAATTTGCAATTGGGGACGCTTGCCCGCCGGATTGTGCCGCGTTTCGGCTGGGATGATTTGATTTTGCCGCCCGAACAAATCAAACAACTGCGCGAAATGTCCGACCGGCTGCGTTACAGCCATCTGGTGCAGCATGAATGGGGTTATGCCGACGCGATGCCAAACTCGTCGGGCATCAGCGCCCTGTTTGCAGGTGACAGCGGCACCGGCAAAACATTGTCGGCAGAGGTCATTGCCAAAGATTTGGGTTTGGTGATGTACAAAATTGATTTATCGGCGGTCGTCAGTAAATACATCGGTGAAACCGAAAAGAACCTGAATACCATTTTCACGACGGCGCAATCCAGCAACGCGATCTTGTTCTTCGACGAAGCCGATGCCCTGTTCGGCAAGCGGTCGGAAGTCAAAGACGCGCGCGACCGTTATGCTAATATTGAAATTGCCTATCTCCTACAACAAATCGAGTCTTATGATGGGGTTGTCATCATGGCGACCAACTTCCGGCAAAATCTGGATGATGCCTTCACCCGCCGGTTGGATTTCTTAATTGACTTCCCCTTCCCCGATGCGGAATATCGCAAGCGGTTGTGGGAAGCGCACTTCCCCGCCCGTACACCGATGGCGTCGGATGTGAACTTTAACAGTATTTCGGAACGCTACCGGTTGGCCGGCGGTAACATCCGTAACGTGGCGTTGGCAGCCGCGTATTTGGCAGCCGCCAACGGTCAAGTGGTAACACAGGAACATATCCGCAGTGCCATCCGACGCGAACACCAGAAGATGGGACGACTGCTAGACGATTGAGCGATAAACCAAAAGTTATTTCAGGGAATTAGAGGCTGTGCTGTGCTTCAGGATTTAAACAAAACGATTGAGAAAATATTAATTGAACGGGGAAAACTAACCCCCAACCAGATCGATATTTCATTTGAACAGCCTAACGGCCAATGGTCAGCACGGTTAAGCCGCCCCACCCTCAACTGCTTCTGCTTTGACATACGCGAAAACTTAAAACTGCGAACGGCGGGAACAAGTGTTACCCGTCATGGTGACAACGCGACCCGATCTTTGCCCTCACGCCGGATGGATCTTACGTATTTAGTTACGGCGTGGGCGAGTAAAATCGAAGATGAACACCAATTACTCTGGCGATCATTAGCAACACTCAAACGCATTGCGTCTATCGAGCCACGGGACTGCGAAGGCATGATGCGCTATCAAACGCGAGATGTTCCGCTGCTGGTTGCGGATACATCCAGCACCAACATGAATCTAGTTGATTTATGGGGTGTTTTGGATAACCAGATGCGCTTAGGCTTTACGCTGATGGCGACCGTTGAACTGGATGTGGAACTGAGCATCGAGGCACCGCTGGTGTTCGAAGCGACCATTCGCTTGGGGAGTTCCGACGATCCGGCTCGACGCACCTTAAACGAAGGTGGGCGCGAGGAACTGAAGATCAAGCCAAAGCCGGGTCAGAAGCCCCCATCAGCACCGGAGGATACCCCAAAGAAAAAATAGGAGGATGCCCAATTTACAGATCTGGATGATTTCAACGTTATCCGTTTTTTAGAAACACAAGTTAGATAAGGAGCGATCAGGAATGCCATCATATCTTTCACCCGGCGTATATATGGAAGAGGTCGATAGAGGCACGAAGCCGATAGAGGCCGTCGGTACAGCCGTTGCAGCTTTCATTGGTTATACCGAACGTGCGGTTAATCCTAAGACCGGCGCATCACTGTTGGGTAAACCTCAGTTGGTTACGAATTGGAGCCAGTATGTACAGAGCTTCGGCGGTTTCGTCGATGGCGCTTACACACCTGATTCAGTCTATGGTTACTTCGCTAACGGCGGCAGCATTTGCTACATCGTCAGCGTCAAGACCATCGGTGCATCGGCAGACCCGGATGCTTCGGAACCCGCCGTAACGGTCATTAATTCGGACGGCGATAAGGGAGCCAAGCTGCTGCAATTCAAGGCGCGCGAAGGCGGCCCGGCAGGTAACAAGATCACCGTCGATGTCAAACCGGATGCCCCGGCTGAAGACGGCAAAAAAGCCAGTGGTGAATTCACCCTGCAAATTAAGATTGATAACAGTGTTGTCGAGAGCTTTAGCGGCTTGACCCTCGGTAAGGGCGATAACAACGTTGCCACGGTTCTCGAAACCAAGTCCAAAGTCGTGGTTGCGGAAGTCGTCGGCAAGGGTGAATTGGCCCCGGCAGGCGGCTCATTCGCGCTGGCAGGCGGCAAGATCAAAGAAAAGCA
>JAPUDW010000165.1 GCA_027492915.1 Bacteroidota bacterium
AGTCAATAACAACGGGAGTGCCTTTGCTGGATTAGGCGCGAATACACCGTTCTACAACACTGCACTCGGCCTTGCCATGCTGTTTGGTCGCTTTTTCCTAATGATACCGCCGCTGGCACTCGCGGGTTCACTTGCAGCCAAGAAACATGTACCAGTGGGTTCCGGAACACTGCCAACACACACCTTTTTGTTCATTGGTCTGCTAATTGGTGTGGTTATCATTGTCGGCGCATTGACCTTTTTCCCGGCTTTAGCGCTCGGCCCCATCGTTGAACACCTTACCATGATTGGCTTCTAACGCTTTAGTAAAAGCGTATGAATAAAGGAATGATTGAATCATGACTGTAGAAATCAAAGCTAAGGCTCGTCCTCTATTTGACCCGCCCATAGTGCGTAGAGCGGCAGTTGACGCGCTTCGTAAGCTCAACCCCCGCAATCAGTTGCGGAATCCCGTGATGTTTATCGTCGAAGTATGTTCCATCCTGACAACAGTCTTGTTTATACAGGCACTTATCGGTCAGGGTGAAGCACCTGCCGGATTTATTCTCGCCATTTCCGTGTGGCTATGGTTTACCGTGATCTTTGCCAACTTTGCAGAGGCTATGGCCGAAGGTCGAGGTAAAGCACAGGCTGAAGCCCTACGCAAGGCACGTCGTGACGTCATAGCGAAGAAACTAGCTACACCTAAGCATGGCACAAAATTCACAGAAGTATCAGCAGCTATTCTCCGCAAAGACGATGTGGTTTTAGTCGAAACTGGTGATACGATCCCCGGTGATGGTGAAATCATTGAGGGTGTAGCATCGGTCGATGAGAGTGCCATTACGGGTGAAAGTGCTCCCGTAATCCGTGAAAGCGGTGGGGATCGTAGTGCAGTGACCGGCGGCACTCGCGTTCTTTCGGATTGGCTGATTGTGCGTATTACTACCAATCCCGGCGAGACTTTCCTTGACCGAATGATTTCGATGGTAGAAGGGGCGAAGCGCCAAAAGACTCCCAATGAAATCGCATTGAACATTCTGTTGGCAGCTCTGACAATCATCTTCTTGTTAGCAACAGCAACTTTGCTGCCCTATTCCATCTTTGCGGTAAATGGAACTGGAATGGGCACACCGATCACGGTAACAGTATTAGTTGCGTTACTCGTATGCCTCATTCCAACAACCATTGGTGGTTTGCTGTCATCAATCGGTATTGCAGGTATGGATCGCATGATCCAAGCAAATGTGATTGCAGTATCTGGGCGTGCAGTAGAAGCGGCTGGTGATGTCGATGTGCTGCTACTCGACAAAACAGGCACGATTACATTAGGTAATCGTCAAGCCACTGCTTTCTTACCAGCGCAAGGTGTCACAGCCGAAACATTGGCTAATGCTGCACAAATCTCGTCATTGGCTGATGAAACACCCGAAGGGCGCAGTATCGTCATCTTAGCGAAAAACGACTACAAAATACGAGAACGTGACGTTACTGCGTTGGGTGCAACCTTCATTCCTTTCGCTGCTCAAACGCGCATGAGTGGTGTTGATCTGGAAGGTTGCCAGATCCGTAAAGGCGCTGCTGATGCTGTAAAAGCCTATGTGATTGAGCAAGGCGGACAATTCCCGGTATCAGTACAACAATCTGTTGATGATATTGCTCGCCAAGGGGCTACACCGCTCGTTGTAGCCGAAAACAAACGGGTTTTGGGTGTTATTCAACTGAAAGACATCGTTAAAGGTGGTATCAAGGAACGATTTAGCGAACTTCGAAAGATGGGTATTAAGACGGTCATGATAACGGGCGACAATCCGTTGACTGCTGCTGCTATTGCTGCTGAAGCAGGTGTAGATGATTTTCTTGCCCAAGCAACACCAGAAGCGAAGCTCAAGCTTATCCGCGAAAACCAAGAAGGTGGTCGTTTAGTTGCTATGACAGGTGATGGCACAAACGATGCTCCAGCACTGGCGCAAGCAGACGTAGCGGTTGCTATGAATACCGGAACACAAGCGGCTAAAGAAGCTGGTAATATGGTCGATCTCGACTCTAACCCCACCAAACTGATTGAGATTGTCGAAATTGGCAAGCAGCTTTTGATGACGCGTGGCGCACTGACGACATTCAGCATTGCTAACGACGTATCGAAGTATTTTGCGATTATTCCTGCGGCATTTGTAGCGACTTATCCACAACTTAAGGCGTTAAATATCATGGGATTAGCGACACCCACCAGTGCTATTCTGTCGGCTGTGATTTTCAATGCGCTTATCATCATTGTTTTGATCCCTTTGGCACTGCGTGGAGTTCGCTACCGTCCTATCGGGGCATCTTCACTACTGCGTGAAAACCTACTGATTTATGGCCTTGGGGGCATCATCGCACCGTTTATTGGCATCAAAGTCATTGATCTGATTTTGGTCGCCTTACGCCTAACCTAAATGTTTACTCAGTTCAACTGAGAAGAGAGAAATTGAGTAAAATCATGCAAACACAACTCAAACAGATTATCCGTCCCGCGATTGTCTCGCTGGTCGCATTCACTATCATTACTGGAATCCTTTATCCAGCGCTCATAACGAGTATTGCTCAGGCCGTTTTCCCTAATCAGGCGAATGGTAGCCTTATCAGAGATACGGATAGCAATGTTATCGGCTCGGAACTGATTGGTCAGCAGTTCACCAATCCGGCTTATTTCTGGGGGCGACTTTCAGCAACTGGGCCAGTTCCATATAATGCAGCAGTCTCGTCAGGATCGAACTATGGCCCACTGAACCCGGCATTGATTGGTCCTGATGGCACCGTTGAAACACGCATCAAGGCACTTCAAGATGCAGATACGGCCGCTGGTATAACGAATACGTTCACTATTCCTGTTGATTTGGTTACCGCTTCAGGCAGCGGGCTTGATCCACAGAACAGTCCGGCCGCTGCACAGTACCAAGTTGCGCGTGTCGCTGCTTTGCGAGAAACTGATGTAGCGGCAGTACAAGCGCTTGTGGATCAATTTACGGAAGGACGAACCCTTGGTTTACTGGGAGAACCGCGCGTCAACGTATTGCGTTTGAACCTAGCATTGGACGAAAATTTCCCACTGCCAACAACGCGTCATAAAGCATTAGGGGAATAGCAACGTGGCTGGCAGGTATACTCACTCCCTGCCAGTTTGTTTTTTATTCGCTATAAGGCTACTTCCCTCGTTCAAATTAGGTCTATACCATATGAATTTGCCCAACCTCATGCAATATGCTTTTTTTCTAATCATTGTTGTTGCTTGCGTCAAGGCAATTGGCCTGTATGACGGACAAAAAACATTCCTTGATCCAATTTTGCGATCAGTTGAGTGGTTGATTTACTGCATCGCAGCTATAGATCACCTATTCGAGATAAACTGCAAACAGTTGTATGTTTATTGGTAGGTGGCTGGGTAGAACAAGGTGGAAACCCTTAATAACTGCATTTGTAGTCAATACACAAGCAGGTGGTAACTTTTTGGAAGGCAAAGAAGTGCGATTTGGTGTTCACGTTTTTGTGCTGGCAGTAGTTAGCACTTCGAATGGTGCCACTTGGCTCTTATAACTCGATGAACGACAGTTATATGCCTTTAGGTGCCATGGTTCCACTCGTGAATATGCTTATGGAAGAAGTGATTTGTGGTGGCTTGGGTACTGACCTTTTAGCATGATTATGATGGTGTTGCTCAGCGTGTTCATTGGTGGTTTGATGGTCGGACGTACCATCTTATTTTGGCAAACAGGTTACTGTAGCGGATATGAAAGTTATCGGCCTATACATCATTATCGGTGCAGCAGCCATCTTAATACTCATATCCGTCGCTGTTGTGGCAGATACGGGTAAAGCTGCACTAACTACCAATCAGGGTGCAAATGGCTTCTCCGAGATTTTCTTTGCGCGAGGTCACTGGCAAAGAATGGTCAAAACTTTACAACTCTGAATGCTAACAGTGTATTTTACAATCTTACCGCTGAGATTGCGATGATCATTGGACGCTTCGGTTTAGCGATACTTGCTTTAGCAGTGGCTGGTTATTTTGTTGAACAACGCCAACGGGCAGGTTCGCGCCCTACCGATACCCCCACTTTTGCGCTGATGATTACAGGAGTACGCTCATTATTGGAGCACTCAATTATTTACCAACCTTGACGCTAAGTTCTATTATCGAACATTTGATGATGATTGGCTGAACACTATCATGAAAGTCGCATAATTTATGGGTTATCAAAGACCAAATCCCGATGAATTACTTGCCCGGATTAAGGAAGACGAAGCCAAAAGTCGCCGTGGTAAGTTGAAAATATTTTTTGGCGCTGCCGCTGGTGTTGGTAAAACGTATGCAATGCTGGAAGCAGCTCAACTTCGACGGGCTGAAGGCACTGATGTAGTAGCTGGTTATGTTGAGCCGCATCGCCGTCCTGAAACAGAAGCTAAGCTCGCAGGGTTAGAGATTATTCCAACCCACCTTGTTGATTATCGGGGAACAAAGTTACCGGAATTTGATTTGGATGCAGCGTTAGTGCGTCACCCTACTTTAATTCTGGTTGACGAATTAGCTCATACCAATGTTGCTGGTTCGCGCCACGCAAAACGCTGGCAAGATGTAGAAGAACTTTTGGAAGCTGGGATTAGTGTCTACACTACCGTTAATGTGCAGCATCTTGAAAGTCTAAATGATGTCGTAGCCCAAATCACTGGAACTATTGTTAGAGAAACGATTCCTGATTCGATCTTAGAGACTGCTGATGAAGTCGAATTAATTGATCTGTCACCTGATGATCTGTTGAAGCGTCTGCAGGAAGGGAAAATCTATCTGCCTGATCAAGCTCAACAAGCCATGAAGAGTTTTTTCCGTAAAGGAAATCTCATGGCGCTTCGAGAGCTTTCTCTACGGCGCACGGCTGAACGTGTCGACGATCAAATGCAGACTTATCGGCAGGACAAGTCAGTGGATCAAGTATGGCCTGCTGGCGAACGAATATTAGTCTGTATCAGTCCTAGCCCGTTATCTGCCAAGTTGGTTCGTGGCGCAAAGCGTATGGCAACAGGTCTCCGTGCAGAGTGGGTTGCGGTTTATGTGGAAACGCCAGCTACAGCGTATCTACCTGAAGCAGAACGAAATCGTGTGATTCAAACGTTACGGCTAGCTGAACAACTCGGCGCAGAGACGGCTACCTTAAGTGGTCATAATGTAACCGAAGAAGTACTAACCTATGCCCATAAACAGAATGTAACCAAAATCATTGTTGGAAAACCTGTGCATTCTCGATGGCGTGATTTATTTTTCGGCTCTGTACTGGATAAATTAGTGCGTCAAAGTGGAACAATTGATGTTTATGTCATCAGCGGTGAAATTGAACCCGCACAACCTATAGTTACTGAGGTCATTCAAAATTCCTTTAAGTGGACACCCTATTTAAGTGCCCTTCTTGTTGTAACAGTTTGCACACTTTTAGCAGGTCTCATGTTTCCATACTTCGGCCCAGCCAACCTTATCATGACGTATCTAGTAGGCAATGTGATTGTCGCAACGCGTTATGGGCGTGGTGCTTTAGTTTTCACAGCCTTTTTAAGTGTGTTAGCGTTTGACTTTTTCTTTGTGAGTCCTTACTTCACATTTGCTGTAGGTGACACAGAATATGTTGTTACATTTGGCGTAATGCTTTTGGTTGCCCTTACCATTAGTCGAATGACTATTCGTATCAAGGAACAAGCTGAGGCAGCGCGCGAACGAGAGCGACGTACATCGAGTTTATATGAGATGAGCCGTGAGTTTGCCAACACTGGTAATGTACATGATCTCATTCAAATCGCTATCCGCCACATTCAGAATGTATTTAACAGTCCTGTTATGCTTCTTCTACCTGATACTAATCATCAACTACAGATAAATGGATCACAGGACATTTCAAATAAGTTTACTGCTCAAGAACAAGGCGTTGCACGTTGGTCATTTGATCACAGGCAAGCTGCTGGATGGGGTACCCAAACCCTACCGGGATCAGAAGGTCTATATTTGCCATTATTAACTTCCGAAGGAAAAGCGGGTGTCCTTGGACTATATCCTTCTCCTACCCGCCTTATGTTGTCACCAGACCAATTACATTTACTTGAAACCTTTACCAATCAGACTGCACTTGCTATTGAGCGAGCACGATTAACTGAAGAAACGGAACGTGCTCAGTTAGAAATTGAAACTGAGCGAATGAGAAACTCTTTATTGAGTTCGGTATCTCATGATTTGCGTACACCCTTAGCAGCTATAACGGGCGCGGCTAGCAGTCTTATACAACAAAAAGATAAACTTGAACCTCAGCACGTTGAATTAGCACAAATTGCTTATGAAGAAGCCGAGCGACTTAATCGTCTCGTTGGAAATCTACTCGATATGACACGTATAGAATATGGGGATGTAAAAGTTGATAAAGAGTGGCAGCCTTTTGAGGAAGTTGTTGGCACAACGCTTGTTCGACTTGATAAATTATTGAATGATCATCTCCTAAATGCGAATTTACCGGATCAGTTACCGCTCATTCCAATTGATAGCATCTTAATAGAGCAAGTTTTGGTGAACTTATTGGAAAACGCAGTCAAATACACGCCGCCTAATTCTCCTATCGAACTTTCAGCGTGGACTGAGGGACACGAAGTAATTGTTGAGGTAGCAGATCGTGGAGCTGGATTACCTGAAGGAGAAGAAAAGCATATTTTCGATAAATTTTATCGTGTACGTCCAGCAACTACAGGGGGTGTTGGATTAGGATTAACGATCTGCAAAGCAATTGTTGAGGCACATGGTGGACGCATTTGGGCAATCAATCGTGCAGGAGGTGGCACTGCATTTCGTTTTACGATACCTTTAGACGCAGATGGAGACGCCCCACAGGTGAATATTGAAGATGAACAAGTCCAGTGAAGAAAACGCGGGTTTCCCACTTATTCTTGTTATTGAAGATGACTCTCAGATACGTCGTTTTCTGCGCGTGACGCTTACGAGCAATAATTATAATCTTATCGAGGCTGTAACGGCACAAGAAGGTATAAAGCAGGTTGGCCTGCATCACCCTGATTTGATTATACTTGACCTCGGATTACCTGATTTTGATGGTCTTGAAGTTGCTCGCCAACTTCGTGAGTGGACTAGTACACCAATTATTGTTCTTTCCGTCAATGATCGAGAACAAGATAAGGTAGCTGCTCTTGATGCTGGGGCAGATGACTATCTCACAAAACCTTTTGGGACTAACGAATTACTGGCACGTATGCGTGTAGCTTTACGCCACGCTATCTATGCTGCACAAGGTAGTGATGATCCCATATTTTCGGTAGGCGATTTGCGTGTTGATCTTTCCCACCGTCAAGTATTTGTTGCCGAGCAGGAAATTCACTTAACTCCTATCGAATATAAACTCCTGCTGATCCTTATTAAGTATGCGGGTAAGGTTGTCACACGCCGTCAGTTGCTCCATGATGTTTGGGGACCTTCTTATATCGACGAAACTCATTACTTGCGCGTGTATATGGGACAATTACGTCATAAACTTGAGGCTGAACCTACGAGACCGCGCTACTTAATTACTGAACCGGGTGTTGGCTATAGACTTAGGACAGAATAATCGATTTTAAGTTTAGTTTAATTGTGAAGCATACCACTATTGACTTAGGTCAAAACGGATACGATGTAATGCTTGTCCGGTACTCGTTTTGTCAGAAATTACGGGAGAAATGAGCTTAAAACGGGTAACCAGCCTGTTTTCCAGCGGCGAGCATCTGCCTTTGAAGTCCCTTTAGTGGACTTGTCCGGCCGTAGGTAGCATGACGGCTTTAGCCTCATGCGAGGCAACGTAAGAGGCTTATTAGTACCGGACAAGCCTTGTATCGCATCCCTACATCCAAACAAACAGAGCATTCCTAATAATTTTGCATTTTTGTAGGCACAACATCGTGCGAAGCTTCCCGTGGGACATGCCATACAGCACTTTAGAATAATTTTCAAACAGGTTCAAAGGGATGAATACACAAAAGCCTACCCAAGTGTTTGAGAGACGAAGAATGGCAATTTACGGTTGTTGTTGCCGCGAAAACGAGGATAAGGATGAACGCCCCAACATAGTATGCAACAGATGATGAATGCCATCCTGCATGTCGTGCGAACAGGGTGCCAGTGGCGAGCATTGCCTCCACAAATTCACACGCTGGGAAACCACGTATGGGTATTTTCGGAAACTCGGCGAGAATGGCACATGGGAAATAATCAATCACCATCTACGGGTTTGGGATACGGCAGGAAATGAAGAGAGAAGCTGGGTCTGAGTATCGTAATTGTGGTTAGCCAATCGGTCAAAACGACCGAAAAAGGGGTGACTATGATGGCGGCGAGTGGGTTAAGGAACAAAAACGGCACATCGTAGTCTAACGGGGATGTTGTTAGGTGTTTTAATATTACCAGCGAACTTTTCAGATGATTATGAAGCCAAAGCACTGCTGCGACGGATTACCTTTGTCGCACAGTGATTATCTTGATCTTCGATGATGGTTAGGACACCCCCTAATCGATTGGTGTCAAAATGTGTTCGGGATGACTGTCCAAATCAGGCAACACAATGCTGAATACGGGTTTGTAGTCATTCCCAAACGCTGGATTGTTGAAAGACCCTTTTGCTGGCTCAATCGATCACACTGTTTGAGCAAAGATTATGAAGAATGCTCTGATGTCAGCAAAGCCATTTTAGACCAGCAGGCACCGATCCCGATCCAGCGTATCGAAACACGCGACATTCACTAGTGTATCGCATGATTATTATCGAAAGAGCGCTTGAATCTCCCCGCGTACGAGGTTTTTCCACCTTATACGCCCTTCACAACCTCAAACGCCGTTTCAATACCACAAATACACTCAGGACACCCAAACCAGCCAGTACGACAACCCAATTGCGCCACCACGGCATTTCGCCTGTTGAAGGCAGCTCTACTACATTGCGTAAAGGATCAAGCGGTGTATTGGTGGGGTCATTGGCTTGCTGCGTGTCAGGATCGTTACTTAGCAGATTCGTAAATCCGTTTCCGGTCAGCGTTCCTTGAATGCTAACGAAATTATAACCGTCGGGGATGTTGCCATTCACGACAACATCAAACGTCGCGCTAACGGTTGAATTCGGCGGAATGGTTCCGAAGGGAATGGTTACTGTCGCCGGAGCCTGCGCATACGCTGCATCCACTCCAAATTTGACAATCGCATCCGCAATTTGCTCGGGAAACGAAGGCGACTCGGCGTTCGCAACGCTCACATCAGCCCCGAAGCTCTGAACAATGCTCGGAGCAGCCATCACGACAGGAAGTGTACACCCTGCTGTTGCGCCAATCGTCCCCGTTGTGGTGGCTGCCGCCGGATTATTACCGACAAAGCGCAGATTCAAGGTACCGTTGCTTCGTCGAATATCGAACTCACCTGCGCCAGCATTGGCGGCAGTGTTTTCAATATCGAGGCACGTCGTACCCGTACTGCTGTTCTCGCCATAGAATGTGTTCTGGTTGCCGCCTGTGTTGGTGACAGTCAGTCCGCGCACCGTTGTGTTCACAACACCCGTCGACACGTTGCTGACAAAAACAGTTCCCTGTGTCGCTGAACCATTCGAAACTGAGGACACAATACTGTTTGCCGGAGCCGTATCCTCGACATAAACGTTGAGTGTACCAGATCCCGTGTTTTGGATAACGAGTGCTTGATTTGTGGTTGCAACCTGTCCAACAGGGAGGGTCGTGGTTCCAAACGTATTATTCCTCAGGTTGACGTTAACCTGAGTCGCTCCAGTTGCCGAAGACTGAATGCTAATCGCATTGCTTTCAAGATTGGTGATGGTGTTCTCATTGACATTCGCGTTAAGATTTGACGACCCACCAACAGACACGAAAATCCCCAGCCCCGGTGCAGTGCCTCCGACCCTTGAAACGGTATTGCCCGAAATCGAGTTGGTAAATGCGGCATTGGTTGTTCCTTGCAAAGCAAAGTGAACAGCGCCCTGATTCGTACTCAGAGCATCCGTGAAGGTGTTGTTGTCAATCGCAAATTGCAAGGTTCCGGTATGGTTCGCTGCTGCCAAAACGCTAACGTTGTTCCGTCTGCCGGTACCAGTGCCGTCAAAATCGGCATTGCGAACGTTGAGGGTCACATTGGCCGCAAGCTGGAGATCGACACTAACACCACCAACAGCGATATCGGTCAGGTTCGTATTATCGACATCAATGGTGGTTGTTCCGGCAGTTAGCGCGGATCTGAGGCCATAGCCTGCAGTTGAATTGTTACCTGCTGCGCTGTTACCTGTCCATGTGCCATCGTCAATATCGAGCGTCAGGGTGTTGTTGGCGTTCATGATCTGTGTTATGGCCCCGACTGAGCTGCCGAATAAACCCTGGAAATCGCGGATCGTCAGATTATCGAGCTGGTATGTGCCGATTCCGTTGTAAATCTGGATACCAGATGAGTTATTGGCTGTGGTGGTACCGCGCCCAACCAGTGTCACGCCGGTGATATTGATATTGCTGGATGCCCGCACGTCAATGCCATCATCCGCCGTGTTCTGGATAGTGCCGCCATTGACGGTGAACCCGCCGATCATAGCATTCAGGTAAACGCCATCGCCTGTACCGGTGGTTGCCCCCGGAATGTTCCCGACAAATGCCTCGCCCGTACCCTCATTGCCCTGATTGATGTTTAGCTGAGCAAATGTAACACTGCTGGTGCCATTTTCAGCACGTACCGCGGCTGCGGGTGCCGCCAGTCCATTATCGATGGTTGTGTTGCCAAATGAGACCGTTCCACCATCGGCATTATCAATGTAGATGCCTTCATTGGAGCGATTGTTAATCGTCACACCGTTGAATGTAAACGAACCACCGCTGTTCCGAATCGTGATACCCGCAATCCCGCCAGTCAAGTTCACATTACCACTGAAGGTATAGCTGCCGTTGGCAGTGTCAAACTGGATGTTGTCGCCGGGGACGCTTAAGCCACTCACGGCTCCGCTGAACGTCAGGGTTCCTGTATGCCCCGCAGACACATCCACCACCGAGCCATTGCCGCCTGTCGTATTAAGACTGGCGCTGATCGAACCGCCAATCGAACCACCGTTGATGTCAATCAGGTCAAAGTTGCCGCCATTGGTAATCGCTCCGCCACCTGTTTGCGTGATCGTTCCGGCGATATTCGTCAGCAAAATCGGCGCAGAGGGGCTGCTTGTCGATGTGACAGAGTTCATCGTGGCATTGAGCGTGCCACCATTGGCAAAATTGAAGATGCCGCCGTCGCCTGTATCACTGACTTCAAGGATGTTGGCTGTGCCAATGGTGCCGCCATTGTCCTGATACGAGTGACCATTCGGGGTATTCGCCACTGTGAAACCACGAAGCGTGTTGTTCTGCCCCAGCGTGAAGCAGTCGCCTGTTGCGAAGTTCAGCGTTGGTGCTGTGCCATTCAAATCATTGTAAGGAGTAAAATTGCTGCCCGCGACGGGTGTCACGCGCGAGGCTGCCAGCGCGGTTAGGTTGCTGCTGGAACCGTTGCCAATCACCAGCACATCGTTTTGCAGCGCGATTCCACACTGATAAGGGCCGCTGTCAATAAAAATGATGTCATTGGTCGTGTGATTAGCGGCAACGGTTCCTACAATATCGGTGGCAGGACATGCCTGCGTACCAACATTCGTCCCGGTGCCAACTGTACAACCACCGCCACCGTCCACGAACCACAGTAGTTCTTCAGCTTCAAACGTCAGCGTGACCTGCGCCGTATCACCACCTGCAATGGTGTAAAAAAATGTAACAGTGCCGCCGGTATTGTCATCACCCGCGTCAGGATAGAAAGTGAACGTGCCATCGGTGTTCAGCACCACGCGACCACCTGCGCCACCTGCCGTAATGAAATTCGTGCCGTTCGGCACTGTGCCGTTGACAGTACCGAGCGTAGCACCGAAGCCAGTAATAGTCGCGGTGGTTGGCGTGTCATTGGCACGCACACCTGTTGGGGAGACATAGGTCAAATGCGGCGTGACCGTATAGGCATCATCCGCCGCAACGCTCTGCGTATTGAAGGTAAGCCCAATAGAATCCCCTTCCACGCCATTGCCATTGCCATCCATAGAATTCGGCGGATCAATGAGGTCGGTATCACTGATTCCAGTATGAACGAGCGTTAGCAGACACGTTGTAGCTGCGGGCAGGTTAGCCGTCGGGTTTAGTGTAAGCGTATTCGTGTTGGTCGCAGGCAACCCGGCGAAGGGGATGGGCGTTCCTATCGGGCATTGCAAGGTAGCGCCTGCTGCGGTTGCATCGATATTTTCGCTGAATATCACGCGAATATCGGTACCCACATCAACCGTCTGTCCGCCCCCAAGCGGCAGGAAGCTCGGCACACCCCCCACATCCACGCTTATAGTCAAGGGCTCAGGCGGGGCATCAACCGTGAAATTCAAGACAAAATCATCGGCATCGCCATCAACAAGATCGCCGCTGGCATCGCCGTCCAGTTGATTGGGCGGGTCAATGATGTCAGTATCCGTTACCAGCATCGATTCAATTGTCACAATACAGGCTGAGCCGCTAGGTAATGTCACACTTGGGGTCAAAGTGACAGTCGTGACATTGTTCTGCGGCAGCGCAGGGGTGAAGGTGATATTGGTCACACCGCACTGCCACGTAATGCCACCTGCTGCAATGTTGACCATTTCAGTGAAGTTCAACGTCACGGTCTGGTTGTTGGGTACGTTTGTCCCATTTGCAGGCGTGCTGGTCGCTGCATTGACTTGCGGTGCCATATCCGCCGTGCTGAAGGTAGCAACATAATCATCGGCATCACCATCGACAATATCGCCACTGCTATCGCCATCCAGCTCGTTTGGCGGGTCAATCAGGTCATTATCTACGGCATTTGCGGAATCAATCGTGATTGTGCAGAGATCACCAGTACCTAAATCGGCAGTCGGGTCAATCGTATAGACGAGATCCGGCGTGTTTTCGGTGATTGTGATGCCCGTACCCGTTAGTTCGCCAGTACTCACGCGGTTTCCACTGACGGTACACGCCAAATTAAACCAGCCTCCGGTCAGGGTCACAGGTTCATTAAACGTCACGGTGATATTGGAATTGACGGCAACATTGCCAGCGCCACCCGTCGGGTTTGTCGTCACGATTGGGGCATCGTCGTCAACCGTTTGGAAAGTGTGATTAACCGCTGCGGTCGCGGTATCAGGCGCATCGGCAGTATCTACGTCCGCTATATTGGCGGCGGGAATATTGAGTACGCAGGTCGTGTTGATCGGCAAATTGACGTTAGGATTAAGCGTCAGCGTCACTGTGCCATTGTTAAGGTCGCCGCAATAGTGTTGCCTGCCGGACATTGCAGCGCATTTGCAGGAACGGTCACATTGACAGGTTCGTTGAAGGTGATCCGAATATCGCTATCGAGATCGACATTGGTTGCGCCAGCGCCCGTCACATTTTCGAACACGTTACCAACTTCGGTCTCGGTCAGTGTTTCTGCCGGAGCCGTATCCACTGTGAAGGTGATGGTGTAATTCGCTGCCATGAGGTTCGGCGGATCGTCGGTGTCGGTATCTTGAATACTGGCAGCAACAACGGTCAGGGTACAATTCGCGCCTTCGGTGAGTGGCGTAGTCGGGCTAACGACCAGTGAGTTTTGATTGAGCGCAGGCAAGCCCGGTGTTACCGTAACCGGTACATTGGCGGGACATGCCAGTGTGAAGGCTCCAGCAGCAGCATCAACTGGCTCACTAAAAGGAATAGTAATCGCCGGTGTGGTCGAAACCGGCGCATTGAGTGCGGCTGTATTCACACCACCGGTCGAGGCGGGCAAAATCCCTGCCTGATTCACGGTCGGGGCGACATCGGCTACCGTATCAAAGGTAAAGGTATAGTCGGCGGTCATGGTATCCGGCGGGTCAATCACATCCAGGTCAAACACCTGTGCAGCAACGACGGTTACTTGACAGGTTGTTGTCGCCGGTAAATTGCCCGTCGGATCGAGCGTAATGCTGCTGGTTCCGCTGCCAATTACCACAAAGGCAACCGGCGTTCCGACCGGACAACCCAGCGTAAACGATGCTGTTGTCGCAGTAACCGGCTCGTTAAAATCAATCACAATGTTGCTGTTGCTGGCAATACCAGTGGCCGCATTCGCCGGCGTTGTTCCCGTTACCGCTGGCGGCGCTTCTGTCGTAAATGACCAAACGAAGTTCGCCGCCATATTATCAGGCGGATCATCAGCATCACTATCCGTTACTTGTCCAGCAAAGACCGTCACCGTACAAAGCGTTGCATCGGCTAAAAGGCTGGCAGGGTCAATGACAACCATCGTTGTCGAAGCTGGCAAAGTCGCAGGTGTTACGACAGTATAGCCCTGTGGCATACCACCACACTGAAGAGCAAAGTTGGCAGCGCTTGTAATATCCACCAACTCGCTAAAGGTAATTTCAATGTTTGTGTTAGTAGCAACAGACACAGCGCCATTCGCGGGTGAAACCGTTATTACAGTTGGCGCTGCGTCAACATCTGTTGTGAAGCTAAAGGTATAATCATCGCCTTCAACATTATCACCGTTACCATCGAGCAAATCTGGCGGATCATTGGCATCCACATCGCTGATATTGGCCGCCATAGCCACCACCTGGCACGTCGTCCCCGGAGGGAGGTTCCCCGTAGGGTTAATCGTGATGGTGTTTGTACCACTCCCTGCGACTGCAAAGCCACCTGCGAATACCGTTCCTGTCGGGCATTCGAGATTAAAGCTCGCCGCTGTAACATTAACTGCCTCATCGAATGTCAGAACAATATCGTTGGCCGTGCTAACAGCAGTAGACCCATTAATCGGTGTCGTCGCGGTGATCGTGGGCGGCGTTTCAGTCGTAAAGCTAAACACATGGTCGCTCACCATTGCCGCGTTATTATCCTGAGCATTTACCTGAACAGCCGCAATCGTAACCGTGCAACTCTCGCCTATCTGGAAGTCGATATTCGGATCAAGTGTAAAGGTGACTGGGCCACCCGCAGCGGTTACATTAGCCGACGAGAGGTTGAACGTGCCGCTAATCGTACACACAATCTGGAACCAGTCGCCGGTAGTCGTCACCGCTTCACTAAATGTGATCGAGAGGTTGGCTCCTAAAGGAACCTCAGTGCTTGCATTGGCTGGTGTGGTAGCAGTTACACTGGGAACGGTGGGATCAACCGGGGTCGCAATCGGAGGATTGGGTACGCTTGTCGGAACAACCGGCGTGTTCACAACCGGCTCGGGACAGCCAGCCGTTTGAGGTGCCCTGACCGGAACACTGCCGGGTTTCAGCGTGGTGTTAGTGTCGAGGTTGGCATTCATTTGCACATTCTCAGCCGCATTGGTTCCGCAGTTGGTCACGCTCGCTGTATAGCGAATCGTATCACCCGGATCTGCCAGACCATCACCATCCTGATCGATCAGGAGTTGATCCTGAAGATTGAGGGTGATGGAAGTATTTTCCTGAGCGAACAGTGTGTTTTGAAACAGCACCACAATAAAACATACATAAAGAATTAGCCAAAAACGCTTTCTCACTATTTCCCCTGACTCAGAACCAAAATATCACAATAAATTGTACCGCTATTTCTATCAACATGGTACAGGATTTTACAAAAACTTTTTCTATAGATTTAGATGCACTTCAATGGAGCAACATACCATCAATCTAGCGTGAAACT
>JAPUDW010000166.1 GCA_027492915.1 Bacteroidota bacterium
TTAACTTCTTCCGGCATCTTGCGATCATAGCTCCGCAGGCCAGCCTCGATATGCGCCACCGGAATGTGGATCTTTGCTGCTGCCAGCGCCGCCGCGATGGTCGAGTTGGTGTCCCCGAACACCAGCACCCAATCCGGCTTATGTTCCTGCATGGCCTGTTCCAGCTTAATCAACATCTGACCAGTCATGCTGGCGTGGCTGCCGCCGCCGATACCGATGTTAATTTCCGGCGCGGAAATGCCGAGGTCACGGAAGAACACCGAGGACATATTATCGTCGTAGTGCTGTCCGGTATGCACCAAAATTTCGGTATGGCGTTTGCGAATGGCGCGGGTGACAGGCGCTGTTTGGATAAACTCCGGCCTTGCACCAACAATATTCATGATTTTCATGTAGCAACTTCCAAAAAATAATCGGATGTAAATAAGAAGGGCAAGCTCATCGCCTGCCCTATAGATCGAAGTCTATGAACGCGACAAGCTAGGGCATCGCCTTGACTGCATCGATAACATTGTGTTCTTCGCCAGAGCGCACGAAGTCCAACGCCAACCGCAGGGTTTCAAGGCCGTCCAAACCGGTCACAGTTGGCTGACGACCATCACGCACCGCCGACGCAAAGTCGTTCAACTCGGCAGCTAGCGGCTCATGCCGTTGGAGCTTGATACCGACAATATTCCCTTCGCTCACGCCGCGCAGCACGCTCAGCGCGTCCCATTGGCTCGGCGCGGTTTCATTTTCGTAGAAGAACAACTCCTGCGAAATGAGGTTGCAATCAAACATGCCGCGTGCGCCAGTGACCGTCAAACGGCGAAGTTTAGTCGGGGTCATCCAATTGACGTTCAGCACGCCGACCGTGCCGCTGCGAAAGCGCATTAACCCGTTGAACATATCCTCGCGGTCGGAGTTGATGCTCTGTAAGGTTTCGCCATACACACGGACGATTTCTTCACCCGTCAGGTAGCGCATTAGGTCGATGTCATGCGAGGCAAGGTCGATCACCACACCTGCGTCCTGAATGCGCGACGGATAGGGACTCAAGCGCTGCGAGTGAATTTGATACACTTTGCCCAGTGCCATACCTTCACGCAAACGGCGGCGCAGTTCCATCACGGCGGGGTTAAAACGCTCGATATGACCGACCGCCAGCAGCACGCCTTTCTTCTTCGCCGCATCACACAATTCTTCGGCTTGTTCGAGCGTGCTGGTAATCGGCTTTTCCACCAGCACATGTAAACCGCGTGCGATCATATCCATGCCCACTTTGAAGTGCAGGCTGGTCGGTACCGAAATCGACACAAGGTCGGGTTTCTGTTCGTCAAGCATCTTCTCGATATCGCTGTAATGCGGCACATTCAAGCGCGCACCAATACGCGCCGCGCTGGCGGCATTCGCATCTACGACTGCGACAAGCTGCACACCATCCATCTCGCGATACACACGGGCGTGGTTCTGCCCGATACTACCAACCCCGATAACGGCTGCTTTTAACATGCTGCATTGACCTCCTGCACAACGTAGTCCCGTTCTTCTGCGGTCAGCGAGGGAAATACGGGCAAGCTGAATACCTGCTTGGTGAGTTTCTCGGTCACAGGCAGGTCAAGATTCGTGTAACCGCCCATATTCTGGAATACAGGCTGCTGATGAATGGGGATCGGATAATACACACGCACACCGATACCCTTCTCGTTCAAGTGCTTGGCAACCGCATCACGGTCGACACCATCCGGCACGCGCACCGTGTACTGGTGGTACACATGGGTGTAACCCTCCGGCACAGTCGGGGTGACGACACTTTCTAACTTCTGGTTGTAGTAATTGCCATTATCGATGCGAGCTTTCGTCCACTCCGGCAAGCGACCAAGCTGCACCATGCCAATCGCCGCTGCCATATCGGTCAGGCGGTAGTTGTAGCCCACGACCTCATGGTAGTACTGGGTGTTCATACCCTGTGCGCGTATCATGCGCAGTTTACGAGCGATCTCGTCATCGTTGGTCAGCACCATGCCGCCTTCGGTCGTGGTCATGTTCTTGGTGGGGTAAAAGCTGAACGAAGCGGTTCCCCATGTGCCAACGTGACGGTCGCCGATGGCCGCCCCATGCGCCTGCGCCGAGTCTTCGAGCAGGATTAGGCCGTGCTTCTGGCAAAGGGCTTCAAACGCCGCCATATTTGCAGGTAGTCCATAGAGATGCACTGGCATAATCGCCTTGGTCTTGGGCGTAATCACAGCTTCGGCAGCTTCCGGTGACATGCAGAAGGTATCCGCATTAATATCGGCGAATACCGGACGCGCGCCTGTACTCAGGATGCAGGAGGCCGTCGCGAAAAAGCTGAATGAGGGGATAATGACTTCATCGCCGGGGCCGATGTCGTGCGCCATCATCGCCGCCATTAGCGCGGTCGTACCGTTGCTGGTCGCCACGCCATGCTTCGCACCATGATACGCGGCAAAGGCTTTCTCAAACTCGACGACTTTCGGGCCGGAAGTCAACTGTCCGCTGCTGAGTACCTGCACCACGGCCTGTTTTTCTTCTTCACCGATGAAAGGTTTTGCGATAGGAATTTGCATTGTTAAGACCTTATATTCTCCAGCGCAATTAAAAACGCTTGCGCTTCTGGCGTTGGGCTTCTGCTTTCTTTAAAATGTCCGAAATCTCTTTGGACGATGGCTTCGGTGGTGCAGCCGCCGCGCTTGATTGTGCTGCCAATGTGTTAGGAGCCAATTGCCCGTCAGAGGCGGGTGTGCCCGTTCGGCGTTCAATCTCTGCCCTCATGCGCCCATCTTGTTCCATCTCCCAGTACACCGCGTTCCAGTAAATTTCCTTGGCGGCTGTTTGTGCAGCTTCTTTAACCACAGGCTTCGGATCGTCAATAAATACCGCTGCCAATTCCGGCAGCGCATCGGGGTTATTGACGACTCGCGCAAGGTTCAGCGCAGCCGCAGCCCGTTTGTTAGGATCAGCGTCATCCCGCAGGCGGCGCACATGAATACGAATGTCGGCGGTCGTCGGGCGGGTCGGTATAATGCGCTGTGAACCATGCTTGGGTGCATCTTCGCCAATGTTCGACGAGATAAATGCCGCTCCGCTGGGCGAAGCACCGCCCATACTGCCCATCAAACTGGTAAACCCGAACAGAGCCGTGCTAACAACGGAGGTAGCCGCTGCACCACGAATGTTATCCTGCTGCCGCTGCTGGCTTTCCATCTCGGCCTTGAACTTCATTTGTTCAAGCAACCGGCGTTCGCGTTCATCAGCTTCTGCAATCACGCTGCGCTCGATGCGGAAGTGTTGGAAAATCGCATCCAGTGTGGAATATCCAGCCTGCTTTGCGCCTTGCAACCGTTTACCGGCCCACGCCATCGCCTGCCGAACATCCGCTTCTGGTTCTGCCTTAAAAGCCGCAACCACCACCGAAAGCGCCTCAACCTCATCTACCGTTCCAAGAACAATAACTGCATTCAGTCGTTGAAGTGCCTCAGTGTGTTGCAGTGCATTTAAGAGATTTTCCAGAATCATGGGCGAACCTCCTGCGTCGTTACCCCTTAATTGCTTCCTCTTGTGTCTCCACCCGTTTGCCGGATGCCGTTACATAACCGATGACGTGCGCCGGATTACCAACTACCAGCGCGTGATCAGGCACATCCTTTGTAACCACACTGCCAGAACCGACCATTGCCCAATTGCCGATGGTGATGCCGCACACGATAGTTGAATTTGCACCCAATGCTGCACCAGCCTTGATACGGGTTTCGCTGAGAACCCAATCGTCTGCCGCCTTCAGCGACATATCGGGGTTCACTGCACGCGGGAACATATCGTTGGTGAAGCATACATGAGGCCCAACGAACACCCCATCTTCAATCGTAACCCCATGAAAGACGGATACGTAGTTTTGAATTTTGACACGGTTGCCAATTTGGACACCTGCGTCCACAAACACACCACGCCCGATTACACAATCGCTGCCGATTTGTGCGCCGCGACGGATGTGACACAGATGCCACACTTTACTGTTCTCGCCAATTGTTACGTCGGCCTCTACTTCTGCACTGGGATGAATGAACATACACCTTCCCTACATTTTGATATTTCGATACTAAGCCAATAGTGAAGGATTAGCCGTTTGAAGCGCAGCTTTCGGAGCAATCATAGGGCTGTTCCGATAAGCAATTACAGCAAGCGCTACCCAACATGAGATATAGGCAAAAAACGAGATTGAACCCAAGTCATAGGTGATAAACACATACATAATGGTGATAAAGATCAGGTTGCCTTTGATACCACCAACAAATCCATCCCCATACTTCCAAATCAACGCAAACGGAATAACCAGTAAAATGCTGTAATGCATCAAGCTGGATGGGTAGCAAATTAAGGCAAGCAACAATGCCATCGCCAACCCCAAATGCTTATTTTGCTTATTCGCCCTAAATGTCAACCACGCCGTCACGAGACCTATGCCTCCCCCAAGGATGAGAAACAGGGGGTGGAATATTGGCGAGTGCTGTCCATAGTCATATTGTGTAATGCGTAGGATATAAGAAAGCAAACTTTGATTGACCCATTCAACATACAAAATGGGTGGTAATCGGCCCGTTGGTTGATACGAAGTGTAAATATCGACCCCATATAACAACAATACAACAACACAAGCAACCAATAGCGTTGTAATTGCCGCAATTATTGTGCGCCACTGTTTTTGGAGTACAAAGTACATGAATAAAACAATCATAAACGGTTTTATTAAGATACTGATGCCTAACCACAAACCTGCGCGAGGGGTATCACGATCTTTCCAGATCAGCAACCAGATCAATAAGAGGAAAATAGAAGATTGACCATAGAAAACAGTTGACCATACAGCGTGATTCAAGAAAATGAGCGCTGTAGCAAATAAAAGACCAAACAAACCGTCCTCGTAAAAAAACTGCTTCCAAGTGACCCAGCAGCTTAAAGCGAGCATGATACCCGTAAAAATATACCATGCGAGTAGGGCTGCATTGACACTGGTAAACCAACCCAACGGGAGGAACATTAAAATTGAAGGAGGCGGATACCAAAAGGCGGAATCAAGTAATTCGTGCGTAAAATATATAGTCGGATTCAGGGGTATTGCTTCAGTGCGATAATTTTCGGGGTCATAAAAATTCATTCCTTGGACGGCTAATCTCCCATTTAACCAAAAACTCTTAAAGTCAAATTCAGGAGGAGTGACAACATTCTGTCTCATAGTTCTGAATATACTGAGGCCCGTCACAGTAATCATGACAAGCATTGCTATCACATAAACAGTTTTCCAATTAATTGACAGTTTATCGCGGTAAATATAGCCACCTAAAATGATCGGGAGACAAATAAGTGGAACTATAAAGGTATTTTGCATCTGCCACAGTATAAATCCGACTGGCAATAATCCTATAAGGATCACCGCCTGCATACTACTAAAGGATTTAACACGCTGAATGATATTATTAACCACTTATTAAACTCCGTTTTGTAGTTATATTGGGATTTTGCACGATAATCGCTTGAAATCTCTATTGCTTACGCAGGTAAAAATTCAAAGTAATGCGCAGAAATACCACAATCTAGGGCAAAACTTACTACGAATGACTGTTAAAAGATGAAACACAAATTTCGACTTGGCTTAGCTTTGCAACGACAGTTGCTCACTACCTACTAAGGAGGTGTCTTGTTTCACCTTCCACGAGATCCAAATGAGTATCCCCCATACAAGTAAATTAGCCCCAAATGTTAGTCCGCCATCGCGCACAACCAACAATACATAAATCGCCGTTATAAGCCCAAAAGGAATCACCCAATTTGAACCAAATAACAGCCTATGTTTTTGCCAGAGCCATAACACAGGGAGTATTAACAGAACACTATAAAAAAGTTGTGATGCGGGGTAAACGATGATAGCAAAAACCAAGAGAAGTGAAATCGTTAAATCTTCATTTGATCGGTTCAACCGATATACGGACCAAAGGGTGATGAGCCCCATTGCCAAGCCGGTTATTAAGAACACGGGATGCAGCATGGGGGATGATGAACCAAATTCATACGATGTAACCCGCAAAATTGTGGCTAACAAAGATGGGTTGGTAATTTCAGTATAGATGTAGTCAGGTAGTTTTGTGACCGAAGACCCTCTAAAGTAGCTAAGGAAATTATCAGTTCCAAAAACTAAAATGGTCGCCAACGAAGCTAGAATTGCGGTAGCGATAACAACACCAATAGCAGACCATTTACGCCTCAAAATGAGGTACACCAATAAAACGGCAGCAAAGGGTTTGATGAGTACTGCTAAGGCTAACCATAAACCCGCTCGTGCAATATGCCGATCATGAACAAAAAGAACAATGGCTAATAGCAGCAAAAAGTTCGTTTGCGCATAAGAAACCGTTGTATATACACTGTGTAACATCAACATCAAGCTGGCAACAAACAAAAGCCCTAGCCTGCCACTTTGCGGAAGCAACCATCGATGCAATAAAATAATCGTGACAATAAGAACCAAACTATTAGCTACATACCATAGCAATAGTGCCGTTTGTAAGTCAAACCATCCCAGTGGCAAAAAAATGAAAATAGAGGGAGGTGGATACCAAAAACCGACATCAACAATTTCAATTCGAAAATCATCACTCACCACCATATTTTGGGTGAGCTGCTGCGCATTAGCTGGATCATAGAAATTTTTGCCTTGCGCTGCGGTTGTTCCGTGCAACCAAAATCCAAGAAAATCCCATTCGCGCGGGTTTTCAATATTTTCACGCATGGACTGAACCAACGCCAAACTAAACACAGCAATGATGACCGCTAAAAACAAAACGTAGGCTCGCTGTGTTATCTTTGGCAGTTTCGGGTAGTAGTACATACCCAGTAATGTCAGGGGAAGAAGCGGCAGGAGCAAATAGCTACTATCAATAAATCGCCATATAAGTAAAGCAGTCACTATCGTCGCAATAATGAGAAGTGGAAATTGCACCCATCGTTGTTCAATTCTTATTTGCGACATAGCTCCCCTTAATATCAATTGCTTACCATATATTGTCAAATTATTTCAATGAACCATTTGGGTTAACCGAATTTAGCAAATCGACCTCACAAAAAGCTAACACGCTCACAATTACAAATGATGTTGCAATTACGACTTATCATAAACCTAAAAAGGTTTTCGTAAGGCATGAAGTTTCCGTCATAAAAGGTAAAATATTATAATATTTCCATATTTATTAGATCCATTGTAAGCAAGCAAATTTATATCTTTCAGAAACCTTAAGCATTAATTGTTATAGTATCAAGGTAAAGTGTGAACAGGTCAAAGTAACAACTTGACCCCTAACTATTGCTATACTCCCGACTCCCCCCAACGGTATGCCGCCAGTGTCGAAAGATGCTGGCGGCATCATTTATGCTCGATGACAACTAAACGGTCATGTCCGGCATAGTCTGGTTCGCAAGAGATCTGCGCAGTAGGGAACACCAACTGTGCTGCTGACGCCGCCGCCTCGCCTTGTCCGGTGCCGATTTCCAGCAGCGTTAGCCCACCCGCGTTCACCAAATGAACCGCCTGCGTCAACAACCGCCGCACCAGCACCAACCCATCCGCGCCACCATCCAAAGCCAACAGTGGTTCGTGCTGGCTCACGGCGAGGGTCGGCACATCGGCGCTCGGTATATAAGGAAGATTCGCCATCAGAAGATCAAACCGAATTCCGCGCTCAACCAATGGCAGCAGTAAATCCCCTTCGTAAAAGGTGACGTTCACCTGTTGAAGCGCCGCATTCTCCCGTGCCACCACTAATGCAGCAGGGCTAACGTCCGTTGCGTACACGCTTGCCTGCGAATGATGTGCCGCCAGCGTTACCGCCAATATGCCGCTGCCCGTACCGACATCCACCGCTGCCAAGTTCGGGTGAGTTTTAGCAAAGGCCAGCGCCCTTTCCAGCAGCATCTCGGTTTCCGGTCGCGGAACCAGCACCGCAGACGACACCACAAACTCGCGGTCATAAAAGGCACGTTTGCCGAGGATGTAGGCTAATGGCTCACCCGCCGCGCAGCGTTCAACCCACGCCTCAAAACGCGCTTGCTCATCATCGGTCAGCACACGTTCAGGGTGTGCTAACAAATAAGCGCGGTCGGCATCCAGCACAGCAGCTAGCAGAACTTGCGCATCTAATGACGCTGAATCCGATGTATGGCTGATGCGTTGACGGGCACTTTGGAGAGCAGTTTGGAGGGTTACGATCATGGTATATCGAGGTGAATAAGTGTTCGCTAAACGATTAGGGTTGTAACGTTTACTTTTGAAGAATCGTCCAATCCCTACGCACTATAGTCACGATTCACAAAATTTCTATGGCGAATTTAGGCGAAAAATGAGGGAAGCTGTCCCTGTTGGTGAAAATACACAGGAACATAAGCTATTTCTTAAACAAATATCTCATTATCCATAATGAGCAACTGATATAAGGTAAGGAGCGTGTAAGGTGTTTTGCATAGATTCAGGCCAACGTCCCAGTAAACTGTTGATAGAGAGGTAACTAAATCATGACAAGTGACCGTCACCACCCGAAACAGTACGAAGAACACAAAGACAACTGCCAATACTGCCGCCGCCCTTCGGTGTGGCAGCAAATTGGCAGCGAAAAAGTGTGTTCACAATGCGGAACACGCGTCTATAGTCCGGTTATGGTCGTCCAGACTCAATCCGGCAGCGCCCCGCGTTTGAACCGTTAAAACTGCCACTTCATGCGGCGGCTGATGTAGTTCAGCCGCCCATTTGTTAGTTCGCTCCGGCTAAATGTCCCAGTGTCTCCACCGCACCATGCCTCACCTTCACGTCGGCATCTTCCAGCGCGGCTAACAAAGCCGGTACAGCACCCTCACCCAACTTCACCAATGACTCCATAATATGCTTCCGTACCGGTGGTGTCGTATTCATGCCCGGCACAACATCCCAACGGCGGCGAAACACATTGATGAGGGGGGCAGCAGCGGATGCATCTCCCAGCTTGCCTACCGCTTGCGCGGCATTAATACACATCGCCCAGTCAGTGTGCGGGTTTTCCAGCACTTCGACCAGAGCCGGACTTGCCGAAGGGTCGCCAATCTCGCCCAGCGCCTCTGCCGCCGCGTGACCGACCGCCAGCACTTCATCGTTGAGCAGCCCGATCAAACTTAGAACTGCATCTTGCGCCTTTTGTTTACCGAGCAGCACCGCACCTGCCCGCCGGATGTCGCCATCCTCGTCACCCAACATCGTATGCAGTGTGGGCAGCGCTGCGGGGTCGTTCATATCACCAAGGGTATTGAGCGCGAAGTCATAAACGAGGCCACCTTTATCGCGCAGTGCCGCTAGCAGTACTGGTGTCACCGCCGCCGCATCGCCCGACCGTCCCAACGCCCGTACTGCCGCGCTGCGTACCATGTGGTTATCGTCCTGCAAGCGTTCAATCAGCGCTTGCACAATTTCATTTTGAAGAGTCATTTCTATCCTCGAAACTTTCACGAAGGGATTAAGTGTAGACCAGTTTGTGGGCATGTGGTAGGGAAAACGGTGGGATACCTGTGAGCAAAACACGCTATCCATGCGTATAAGAGGCAGAGATTATCATCTCGCGCTTATGTGCTGTCGTACAATAGGAACGAATAATATGACATGGATACACTGACTACATGACCCAACACAATCGTACTCGTACACTATTGAACAATCTAATGAATGCGTTCGCCTTTCTCAGCGCCGCTTATGGCATCGTCGCATCGCTGTTCCTGCTGCTGCGTAAGCCAATCACCGAGGATAACAAGCTCGTCAGCCTGTTTAATGCCTTCGCCCATATGCTGATGCTGCCGGCGCTGTTACTGCTGCCGCTGGGCGTCTTGCTGCGCCGCCCGTGGGTCGCCCTGTTCCAACTGCTGCCAGCACTCACCTTCTGGCAAACCTACCGCCGTTTTTTCTTGCCGCGTCCGCCGATTGTCCCACGCCCCGACAGCCGCCAGATCAAAGTGCTGACCTTTAATATTCACGGCGAGGCCGACATCCTTGACCCGATGGTGAAGATCTTGCAAGCTTGCGATGCTGATATTGTCGCCCTACAAGAACTGAGCCGCGAAGCCGCCGACTGCTTCAAAGCTGCCCTGAGCGAACGCTATCCTTATCAAGCCTTATATACGACGAGATACGCCAGTCAAGGACAAGGTGTCCTAAGCCGCTTTCCGATTACGGCTGAACGCTACTGGCAAAACCCGCATATCGCCATGCATACGCTCGGTCATTTGCGGGTAGAGTTGGATGTTGAGGGTACAACCATCACGCTCTACAACGCCCACCCTATCCATCCCGGCATGGGCAATGACGGCTTCAGCACCCGACCACGCGGCGCGGAAATTGACGTGATCTTGGCACAGGCCGCCAGCGATTCCGGCCCGATCCTCATCATGGGCGACTTCAACATGACCGACCAGAGCGAGGACTACGAGCGCATCACGCAGCGATTTGGCGACAGCTTCGGTACAGTAGGTTGGGGGATGGGCTTCACCTTCCCCGATCTATCCGACTTTCAATCGCTGCCAAGCTATTGGCCGCTGCCCGTGCGCCTCTTCCGTTTCCTGCGGCTGGACTACATTTTCCACAACAGCTACTTCCAACCGCTGCACACCTACGTTTGGCCGACCGCTGGCGGTTCAGATCACCGTCCGGTATTTGCCGAGTTGACTCTAAAGGACAATCCCGCACCATGACCGATGCCGTCAGCGCCCCACTACCGAACCGTGCGCCCTATCAGCGCAAACCAATGCTGCACCGTATCCTCCTTAACCTGTATATTGTGCTGGTTGGCGCATATGGGCTAAACACCACTATTTACCTGATTCTGCGGGCTATTGTCGGTGAGCGCTGGAATATCATCGGTCTGTTCAATTCCTACTTCCACCTGCTAATTTTGCCTGCCGTTATCCTGCTGCCCCTCAGCCTCATCATGCGCCGCCGCTGGTTGGTCATCGAACTCGCCGCGCCGTTCTTCTTTTTTGTCTCGACCTATAGCGCTCAATTTTTACCGCGCAGCATGAACATTCCTGCCACCGCGCCGCAGCTCTCCATCCTCAGCTATAACGTGCTGGGCGACAACGAACGGGTCAATGACGTGGTGACCATCATCCGTCAATCCGGTGCGGACATCGTGGCGCTGCAAGAGTTGAGCTACCAGATGGCAGAAGGTTTTGACGCACAGCTTGCCACCGACTACCCCTACCGTGCGCTTTACCCACAAAATAATTTCTCCGGTCAGGGCATCCTCAGCCGCTACCCCATCACCACCGAAGAATATTGGCAGATCAACCTTGGGCATCAGCAGGCTGAAATTGATTGGGACGGTCAGCCGCTAACCATCTTCAACACCCATCCTATTCACCCCCTACGCGGCTTCCACTTCGAAGGTGAAGCCCGCACCGAGGAAATTAACGAGGTGCTGCGCCGCGCCGCTGCTGCGACCAATCCGGTACTCATCGCGGGTGACTTCAATATGACCAACCTCAGCACCGACTACCAGCGCATGACGGACAGCTTTCAGGATGCCTATGCCGAGGTCGGCTGGGGCATGGGTTTCACCTTCCCTAATTCGCCGGTGATGAACGCCCGTTTTCGCTTCCTACCCCCCCTCGCCCGTATTGACTACATCTTCCACGATACGCACTTCCAACCCGTCGTGATGCGTGTCGGCACGGATGCTGGTGGATCTGACCATTTCCCGAATTACGCGACTTTCGCCTTCGTGAGCCAACCATGACATTCCGCAAACCGACCTTGAGCAGCTTTATCGCAACCCTATTCGCCCTGTACGGCTTACTATTGTGCATAATCCTGTTGATTAGGCAGGTGGGCGATGGTAACACCATCCTTATATCCATGATTACGGTGTCACTCACGGTACTGCTCATGCCGGTGCTGCTGTTCTTCCCGATCACCTTACTCCTGCGGCGTTGGTTGGCGGCTGCGTTTCTCGCGCTGCCATTCTTCTTTTTTCTGCTGAATTATCTGCTGCTGTTCCTGCCGCGTCCGGTCGCCACCCCGCCGGAGGACGCAACCCGCCTCACACTGCTCACCTATAACCTTCATGCCGAGAAAACTATTCTCGCACCGATGATCGATGTTGTGCGTGAGGCCAATACCGATATCGTTTCCTTTCAAGAAATGAGCGAAGAAGCCAGCGTGACTTTTGACACAGGGGCTGCCGATCTATACCCTTATCGTGCGTTGTTCCCTGCGCCGGAAAATAACCCCTATCACGGGCGGGGGTTACTCAGCCGCTACCCCATCACCGAGGTCGATTCATGGCCTGTCGAGTATCCGATTCCGGTACGCCTGATGCGTGCAGTCGTCGATGTTAACGGCACGCTGGTCGTCATCTATAACTTTCACGCGCCACCCTCCACACCCATCTACGGGCAGCCGTTGGATTTCGGCCCACGCGGGCAGCAAATTGACGATGTACTCAAAATGATTGAGGGTGAAACAGGAGCAGTGCTGTGGATGGGCGACTTTAACACCACCGACATGGATGTGAACTACCCGAAGATTGTGGCACGGTTGCACGATGTTTACCGTGAGGTCGGCTGGGGCATGGGCTTCACTAACCCCGATTGGAGCCACCCACAGTCGAATGAAGGGCTGCCATTCATACCCATCCACCAGCGACCGGATTACATCTTCCACAATGACCATTTCCTACCGCTCGAAGCGCGGGTGTGGCCGACTTCCGGCGGCTCCGACCACCGCGCCGTGCTGGCAACGCTGGCGTTGGTTAGCCCATAATGTCAATAGCGCTTCAAATAGGCTTGCGGTATTCTACTGAATTTCTGTGTTCCTGCGGTTAAAATTTCTTTTGGAGTGAACCCATGCCCACTGGAAGCGCCTTACTCAGCCAAATAAACAACCTGACCATCCTCCCCAACAGCCTCGCCATCTGGGGCTTGGGGCAGATGGGCATCGCCATCAAAGGGCCGGATGCCATCATCACCATCGACCCCTGCCTCACCAATGTGATCGAGGAAATTGCGGGGAACTGGTGGTACCGCGCCTACCCCGCGCCTATCGAGCCAGATACGCTCACCAATATCACCTACCACCTCAGCAGCCACGAACACGGCGACCACCTCGACGTGCAAACCACCGAAGCTATATCGAAAGCCTCGCCTGACGCCCGTTTTGTCGCCCCTGCGTGGTGCAGTGACATTCTGTCCGGCATCGGCATCAACGGCGAACGGGTCATCGTCCCACCGGCGATGCAACCGATTACACTGCCCGGCACCAGCATTAAGTTAACCGTCATCCCTTCCGCCCACTACGAAAAGGAATACGACGAACAAAAAGGTTATCGTTGGTTTGGCTACCTGATCGAATGGAATGGCGTTACCTTCTATCACTCTGGCGACACCATCATTTACCCCGGCTATGTGGATGCGCTCAAATCGCTGCCGGCTGCCGATGTCGCCATGCTGCCCGTCAATGGGCGTGACTGGTACCGCGAAACCGCCGTCGGCGCGACCGGCAACCTACTGCCAGAAGAAGCCGCCCAACTCGCCAACGAAATCGGCTGGGAACAGGTCATCGCCGGACACAACGACCTTTACCCGAACAACACCATCTCGATGGGCAGTATTGCCGATGCTTTCGCCAAGTTCGCCCCGCGTCAGGCGTATAAAATCTTGCAACCCGGCGAACTCTATTACTATGTGAAGTAAACCCAACCGCTATGCTAACCGGATTCAAATTGACAAAAATAGCCCTTTTGTTCTACATTGATAGTAATGGTCATTTGGCAAGTGATACCGAACGCAGAATTTGCTTTCGTAGGGGAGGGGCTGAGACCCTCCCGTCCTGCCTCCCCTCTCCAAGCTGTACTCAGCAAATTGGAGAGAGGGGTCGGGGGTGAGGTGTCTGATCCGTGCCACCAAACCATACCCATCACTTACTTTGCATCCACCATCCTAATCGGATAGCTGAATAACCGATTTCGCCAGTTGAGGAGCACTTATGAACTTGCAAGACATTCGTGATATGTATGACTACAATTGTTGGGCAAACCGCCGCCTGCTAACGATGGCCGCTAATGTCACACCACAACAATTCACCGCGCCCTCGTCACACAGCTTTAGCACCTTACAGCGTACCCTCGTCCATACCCTCGATACCGAATGGGGTTGGCGTTTGCTGCTTCAAGGGGAAGGCTTTTCACCTGAACTCAATGCCGGCGATTTTCCCACCGTCAGCGCCATCGCCGAACGTTGGCAGCAAGAGGAAAAAGATATGCGGACGTATATCGACAGCCTCGAAGAAGCCGATCTCAACCGCGTCATCAGTTATAAGAATGAAGAGGGTGTCCTACGCAAACGCATCGTGTGGCAAGTGATGTTTCATGTCATCAACCACGGGATGCAGCACCGCAGCGAAGCCGCCAACCTGCTCACTGTTTACGGTCAATCCCCCGGCGACATCGACTTCACTATCTATTTGAATGAACGTGCCGCGTCGGGTATCACCACCGCCACCAGTGAATAATGGTGATTGGCACACCCTTCGCCAAAATTACGTGGTTTCAGCCGAGCTATTCGCCATTTGCATCTCAATTTATGGCAATTTCGCAGCTTAATACTTCATCCAATAAGCCTATTTGCCAAAATCGCAAGATTGTAGGGGAGCGCCGATGTGTGCTCCCCTGAAAAGATTTACCAAATAAAGCTAATCAAAGCACTAATATGACCCAACCCCCTTCTCCACTCAGTACTCAGCACTCAGCACTCAGTACTTCTCATTCCCCCCGCCGCATCGTCCTGATCCTGCCCTGCTGCATCGGGGATGTCGTGTTGGCTACCGCTACCCTAATGGCCCTACGCCGTGCTTACCCGCAGGCACATATCACATGGGCAGTCGGCAGTTGGTCAAAGGGCGTGGTCGAAAACCACCCGCTGTTGGATGGAGTGCTGGATACGGGTAAAGAAGCGCTGCCAGTAAAATCCCCATCAGGCTTTATCCGGTTCGTCCGCCAGCTTCGTGCCGGTCAGTTTGACCTTGCCGTATCGTTAGTACGTTCACCATTGATGAGCGCCGCACTGCTGTTTTCCGGCATCCCGAACCGTGCCGGATTAGACAGCGCCGGACGCGGTTTCGGCTATACCATCAAAGCATCCATCGACCCCAACCAGCCGCGCCACGAGGCCGATATTTACCTTGATGTTCCGCGCGCCCTCGGCTTGGATGTCAGCAGTTGTGTCGCCAATGTACCGGTAAAGGCTGACAGTCTCAGCACCTTGCAAGCCAAACTCGCCAGCGCTAATGTTCCCACACCCTACATCATCATGAACCCTACAGGCGGGCGCAACCCCGGTATGACAATGGATAGCAAACGCTGGCCGCCGGAGTCATATGCGGCTCTCGCAAACCAACTCGCCCCGCAGTTAAGCGCACACATTGTCTTGATCGGTGGGCCGGGAGATGGCGATATTGTGGGCGCGGCTGCCAACCGCTTGCACACGCCCTATACACGAATGGATGGTCTGTTGAGTTTTGGCGAACTTGCCGCCCTCGCCAGCCAATCTGCCCTCTATATCGGCAATGATACCGGCATGACACACCTCGCCGCCGCTGCTGGTGCAAAAACGGTGATGATCCTCGGCCCGTC
>JAPUDW010000167.1 GCA_027492915.1 Bacteroidota bacterium
AATATCACGATGTTTCTTGAGGTCTTTTTCCTTCTTCTTCGATACCGCACGGCGCATCAAGTCAGCTTCACCCAACTCATAATCAAACAACTTACCCGCAATCTGCATCAACTGTTCTTGATAAACGATGATGCCCATTGTTTCTTCAAGAATTGGTTGGAGTAAATCGTGACGGTAGGAAATTTCCTCATCACCCCGCAAGCGTTTGTTGTAGGTCGGAATAAATTCCATCGGGCCGGGGCGATAGAGCGAAACCGCCGCAATAATATGCTCGAATTTCGTCGGGCGCATATCGCGGAGCATTTGCTGCATACCCGTACCTTCAACTTGGAAGATACCCACTGTTTCACCACGTCCCATCAACTCAAACGACTGCTTGAGTTTTCGGTCAACATCTGCATCACCAGTCGGGCGATAGGGAATGTTGTCCATCGTAAACTTGATACCGTGATAACGAGCAATCAGGTCACAAGCCTTACGCATAATGGTCAATGTAGAAAGGCCGAGGAAGTCGATTTTCAGCAAGCCTATCGACTCGCAGGTTTCCATCGGGAACTGGGTAACAGCTTTAAGCGGATTTTCGCTTTTCCCTTCCCCATCCTCTTTTTCCATCTTGGTTGGCTTATGCAGAGGTAAATATTCAACCAGCGGCTTATCAGCGACGATCACGCCTGCGGCATGGGTAGAAGCATGACGGTTAACCCCTTGCAAATGGACAGCGGTATCGACAATGCGCTTAATATCGCTGCTTGAGTTATACATCTGCTTGAGTTCGGGGTTTTCCTCCACATAGGTCATAATTGGCTTAGGCTTCGGTTCTGTTGGGATGAGACGCGCTGCTTGGTTCACCACTTCGAGCGGAACGTTCAACGCCCGTCCCACATCACGAACCGCAGCCTTAGCGCCGAGTGTTCCAAAGGTGATAATCGCGGCGACTTTATCTTCACCATACTTACGTGCCGTGTAGTAAATCATCTCTTCACGACGGTCGTCGGGAAAGTCCATGTCAATATCAGGCATACTGACGCGGCCCGGATTCAGGAAGCGTTCAAACAGCAGATTATTTTGGATGGGGTCAATGTTGGTGATGCCCAGGGTATAGGCAACAAGGCTGCCTGCGCCGGAGCCGCGAACATTCCACCAAATATCAGCATGACGCGCGAACTGGCACAGATCCCATACAATGAGAAAGTAGGTATTAAAGCCCATCTTGTTAATGATGCCGAGTTCAAAGTCAAGCCGCTCCCGCATAGTCGCATCATCCGCACCACTGCCATAGCGCCAGCGCATCCCCTTTTCGCAAAGGTAACGCATGTAAGTGGTCGAGTCGTAACCCGACGGAACGGGGAATACCGGCAGATGATATTCTTTGTCGTCGAGGTTGACCTCGCACATCTCAGCAATTTTGAGCGTATTGGAAAGTGCCTGCGGTGCGACATCACCAAAGAAACCATACATCTCTTGCTGTGTGGTCAGGTGATAACTGGCGTCCGACATGCGTAGTCGGTCAGTATCCGTCTTAAGGGCGCTGGTCTGAATACACAACAGCGTATCATGCGGGTCATAATCAGTATCTAGCACATAATGCACGTCGTTGGTGGCGACTAAAGGTACATTCGTATGGTTCGTCTTTTCATAATCAATCAGCCATTTGTTCAGCGTCGTCAGCTCTGGAATATCATGCTGTTGCAGTTCCAGATAAAAATTTTCTTTACCGAAAACCTCTTGATACCAACCAATCAATTCACGCGCTTCATCATCGCGTCCTTCCATGATAGCAGTCGGTATCTGCGCGGCCAAGCACCCGCTGGTGGCAATCAGCCCTTCGGAGTGGGCGGCCAACATTTCACGGTCGATACGCGGTCGGTAGTAATAACCGTCGAGTTGGGCAGCGCTGGCAAGTTTAAGTAAGTTTTTATAACCTGTCTGGTTCTTGGCTAACAGCAGCATATGGTACGGGCGCTTGTCCAGCTTCGGGTCGCGGTCTTTCATCGAGCGCCGCGCCAGATAAGCCTCGACGCCAATGATCGGCTTAATCCCTGCACCTTTCGCTGTGCGATAAAAATCCATAATACCGAACATCGTGCCATGATCGGTGATGGCAAGTGAAGGCATGTTCAGTTCTTTGGCGCGGTCAACCAATTTGTCGATCCGGCTCAAACCATCAAGCAGCGAATACTCGGTATGAACGTGAAGATGTACAAAGTTTTGATCCGTCATGCAGGTTCAAATCCCATTAATCAGTGTGTTTTTGTGTGGTCGGGGCGAACATCTGTTATACAAATATGATTATAACATTGATGTATAGATTGGCTTAGTGTGCTTCGCGCTGACACCGAATTGCGATGAGCATTCACGTCACCTAAATTACGGCATTACGCACGATCAGAAAGGTAACTCCATCCAAGATGGATGCAACCATAAAAAGAATGCAAGGCTAATTGCACCAAATACCTATACGAGAAAAGGCTTTTGGTGATTTCATTTGGAACCACCTTCGAAAGTGTTTGTCATTATAACACCAATAGCGGATGGAGACTCAAGAATGAGTTCAAAAATGCACCTTCAACCCTTTCATTTGAATGATATTTATCTACTGCTCAGGGCGGTCATACCAATTTCCCACGCCACGGCTTTATACTAAAGGCACATAAAATAGGAATCAGATTACAATAACATTATGCCTGAATTACCTGAAGTCGAAACTGTAGTACGAGGTCTGAGAGAACCGCTGGTTGGGCGGCGTATTGAAACCGTGTGGTATGACCGCGAAAAAGTCATCGCGACACCGAGCGCTGAACAATTTACGGCACGTATCAAAGGGCAGACCGTTAGGGCTATTAACCGCCGTGCGAAGTACATTTTGTGTGAACTGGATCATGACATTTTGGCTATTCACCTCAAGATGACAGGCCGTCTTTTCGTTGCCGCGCCAGAAAACCAACCGCCAGAAGACCGTTGGGTACGACTGCGGTTTGGCTTGGACAACGGCGAAGAACTCTGCTTCTCAGATTCACGACGGTTTGGGCGGGTTTATCTGGGCGCTAACATCAGCGAATTTACGCCACTGCTGGGGCCGGAACCACTAGAAGACGACTTCACACCGGCAGTCCTTCAACAGCAGTTAAAGGGGCGCAGTAAGCTGATTAAAGCTCTCTTGCTTGACCAGTCCTTCGTAGCCGGCGTAGGAAACATCTACGCAGATGAGGCGCTTCACCGTGCCGGTATTCACCCGCAGCGCACCTCCGACAGCCTTTCATCGGCTGAAGTTGAGCGTTTGTACGGCACAATCCGCGATGTGCTGAATAAAGGCATCGAACGACAAGGCGCAAGCATCAATTGGTATCGTCAGCCTGATGGTTCAAAAGGGCAAGCGCAGGATAATTTCCTTGTCTATGATCGTGAAGGTGAACCCTGCTTCACCTGTGGAAAACCGATTGTCAAAATACGGGTAGCCCAACGTGGAACACACTTTTGTCCAGATTGTCAGCCGGAGAAATAAGTTATGGGAAGTGATTTTTCCGATTTTCTAGGTCAACCATTTATCAGTAGTATCCTCAGTTTGATGTGCTTCGTCACACTGCTTCTAATTGCTACTATTGCGGGGATCGTATATATGCGGCGCCGGAAAGCCCAGCAGAAATTGGCCGAAATGGCACCACCAAGTTTTGTGGGCGCACCTGCTTATTACACGCAGAGCAGTGGTATGGATATGCCTGATCTCAATATGCTCATGAGTACGCCGGCGGCAGCGCCAAAACCCTCACCTGTGGCAAAGCCTGCCCCTCCACCGGCACCCATGCCTACTCCCCAGCGACAAGCCCGTAAAGGCACTTTTGTGATTGTCCCTAAAGACGGCAGCCCGACCGAGGCTGTCGAGGTTTTTACCCTGCTTCGAGATGTGATGGATGGGTCATTGATTGTGCAGATGGGCGACAAAGCCTATCAGAATATCAACAGCGACCCGGAATTCAAGGAAAAATTCAACCGCTTGATGCGTGAACTTGGCACACACAGTAGTAAACCAGCGGCAGAACTCACAGAGCAGCAGCTTGAGGTGGCGGCATCCGATATGGCGACCGTTGAACCTGAACCCACAATTCCTCCGGTACCGGAGATTATCGCAGCCGCAGAGCCATCCTTTTTAGCACCGAAGAAGTCTGTGCGACCACCACCGGTCACGGTCGATGGCAAGATGCCGGGGGATCTGCCCAGCTTCAAGCTGGACGACAACCCGATGCAAAAGCTCAAGCGCGGGCAAAAGATGGATTTACAACCCGTGCCTGAACTGAATATCGCGGGCGCAATCGAAGCGTATCTCCAATATAAACTCAGCCATTCATCGACCTATGCGGGCCGGAGTATTCACATTTATCCGGCACCGGGCGGCGGCGTCAGTATCGAAATTGATGGGCAGTATTTTGATGCGGTGAGTGATGTGACTGACACCACAGTACGGGAATTCCTATCGGAAACCATTGCCGAGTGGCAAGAACGACATTAAGCCCAGTCATCAGTTGTCCGTCAACAGTTTACAGTCCAATACATAAGTCAAATGGTGCAATTTTGGCAGAGCGTTGGCGAATTTAGCGATGTAACAATCTTTTTGTGATTACTAGGCAGATTCCTCGGCTAGATAAGCTGTAATTTATTGGCAATTTTGGCACAGGGACTGCCGCCGCCAAGATTGCCAAACTTGATTCAAGCCCTAGGGAAAACGTGAGAACCTCAGCCCTTACAAAAGCAAATTCTGAGTTTGTGTATCACTTATAAGTTGACCGCTATCTCTACAATTTTAGAACACTTGTATCATATCCGTCAAGCAACTAAGGTTAGAGTGTACAAACTTTAGTGTCACTATTTGAGATAGTGAAATGTTTTCTCGCTATACAAATTCGACGTTATCAACCGGAACAACAGAGGCTTTGCCATCCGCACCCATAACATAGTGCCCAACGGGACGCTGCGAATCATGGGCAAATATCAAGGTGGCGTTGGTATCCAGCGCCCACTTTTGCCAATGACGCTTAGTTTCGAGGGTGATTAACGGCTCGACATCATACCCTGTCATCCAGCCGAGGCGCTCAAAATGGATGGCATAGCTCGCCATATCGCATACAAATAAGCCCTGCTGACCCTTATTCTCGAAACGAATACTCATATGACCGGGTGTATGGCCGGGGGTGACATGCCCCGTGATGCCGGACACTATCTCGGTATCACCATCTAATAACTGCATCTGCCCTGACTCATACAAAGGTTGATAGTTCATCGGCATATAAGTGGCGCGTGTTCGTTCATTGGGGCGCATGGCGTCTTCATATTCGCGCCGTTGGACGTAATACGTCGCATTCGGGAAGGTTGCAACAGGTTTCCCCGACTCATCATAGCTGGTATTACCACCGGAATGATCGGCGTGGAGGTGGGTATTGATCACGATATGAATATCTGCGGGAGTTAGGCCGATTCGAGCGAGGCATTCAGTCATCGTGCCGCGCGGATTGGTGAGTTGAATAAAACCTTTTTGCTTGTCAGTCATCTTCGTGCCGTGTCCGGCATCCACCAAAATATTCTTACCACCTGTTTGCACAACTAAATTGTTGTGGATCATCGGTACGAGATGGTTTGCATCCGGTGCTAGTAAAGGTGCCCACAAAACGCGTGGTACAAGCCCGAACGCGCCACCGGGGTCAACCATAATATGCGACTCGTTAATCATATAAATGCGAATATCGCCAATTTGAAGCATGGAGAACCTTTTTAGAATAAAGAGATTGTGAATTAAGAGGGGATTATGCCCAGCGCGGATTCAAATTGCGATACCAATATAGCCCGTTCGTCGGGAGATAAAAAGGCGGCTTTAGCGGCGTTCAGCATATGCTGTTTGACATCATCAATCGTAAGTGTCATCAATTCAACAGCACGCACCAATTCATCAGTCAGGGTGATATTGCTCACCAGTGGGTCATCGGTGTTAAGCGTAGTGACGATGCCATGACGATATAATTGACTCAGCGGATGATGCTCCCAATCACGCACGGCACCGCTGTGAACATTGCTGGTAGGGCAAACTTCTAACACGATACCACGCTCGATCAGCCAATCGCACAGGGCAGCATCTTCCCACGCACGAACGCCGTGACCAATCCGGTCAGCATTCAAAACCACCACGGCAGAACGAATATTTTCCAATACGCCCCACTCGCCCGCATGAACGGTTACACCTAATCCCTCACCTTTTGCCCGTTCGAAAAATTCCTGAAACGGTTCCGCAGGAAAATCTTTCTCGTTTCCAGCCAGATCAACAGCCGCGACGTAAGGACTTTTCACAGCTAAAACAGCATCTAAGGTACGGTCGGCAATAGCGATGCTCTCATGGCGATTCACCGATACAATGAGCCGGACTTGTGTACCATACTGCTCGGCAGCGGCAGCGGCTTCGCTCGCAACCCAATCGATTACATCCTCATAAGGGCAGTCCATAATATTGGCAAGGGCGCGGGGCGTAAAACGTAGTTCGAGGTATTTTACATTGTCGGCTGCTGCATCCGCCACGACTTCGTGTGTCATGCGGCGGATAATCGTATCCGAGAGAAAAAACTGACGAATAGTCATGAACTTGGCGAGGAAGTGCTGCGAGTTATGGGGTTCGGTGGGCATCATTTGCACAAAAGGACGCAGCATTTCGATGTCGTATTCGGGCATCTCGATGCCATATTGTTGAGCGACCTCAACCATTGTTGAAAGACGAATCGACCCTTCCAAATGGCGGTGCAGTTCAATTTTAGGCATATCCTGCATCGTGCGTTGGAGATGATCGTCTATCAACTTGCCCCCCATGTCAGACCAAAGCCATTACCCCAGTCTATCTTATCATTAGCTGCGTTCTGCCAGCAACCAGCTCCAATAGCGCCACGCTATTATTAAACTAATGGTAAGGGCAAAAGCCGGTAAACCAAGATAAAGAATCACAGCAGTCGGGTCATCAGCGTGCGGTACATGAGCATTGAGCGTATCCGTCAAGCGTACAAACAAGCTCACGAGCAGCAAACCCGCGGCCACGAAAAACACACGGTAATAGCCGGGTGCACGGGTAACTTTGCCCAACCGCTTGCTGAGCAAACCCAAAACGACCAGCGCAACAGCGATAGACAATAGCCCGACTAAAGCTACAATGCCACCTGCCATCACACGATCCCCCGTTTAGCGGTTTTGAGTCATCCGGTAATACAAAAAGAGTGACATGCCCAGCAAGACCACGCCCGCCGCCCCCATGAGACCATCGCCCACTATATCGCCTGCAATTTGCCCGATGCTGGCATAACGCATGATCGCAACGCCAAACAATAAAATCGGAATGGCAAACCATTCAAAGAAAGTTCGCTCGCTTGCAAATCGCTGGTAAAAGCGAGCGATTAGCAGCAAAAACACCAAAACGAAAGCCAGCGGAAACCACAAGTACAGCGTTAAGAACTGGCTAAGTGATACTGCTGCCACGGCTAAACCTTATGCTATTGATAGAGAGGTTCAGCGCATACTGCGAATAACGTGATAAATCGCTTTCACGCGGAACATGCGGTCATCGCACGCTCGCACAAAAGTATTCACCATATCGCGCATTTGCCGGTCACCCGCCAATGTATAGATGGCACGACCTGCAACCATCTGCCCGATCAACACCCCTGCACCGACCAACTCTGCTAGCTCATCGGTGATCGCCAGAATATCGCGCCCGGTATATTTGGCGATATTTTCGGCGGTATCCGCTGTGTGCGGATTATCATGAAAAAAACGAACAAGGTCCCATTTGACAAAGGTATTCACTTTGTCATGCAGGAACTCGACCATTTTTGGTTCGAGATCATCTCCCGAACGTGGCGCAACATCCATACGAGTCATTCGGCAAACCCCATCCCATAACTGCATTGTTACGAACGGTAGTGAAAACAACGATGTGCTTACGGAAGGGCAGCGCGTGCCGCCCTTTCAAAATCACCCGAATTATTTGGCTTTCGCCTGATCATCTTTCAGATGGCAATTCTTATACTTCTTGCCACTGCCACACCAGCACGGGTCATTCCGTCCAAGCTTGATTTGGGCACGTACCGGTTCGGGACGTGCTTCGGAAACAGCACCGCCAGCACCAGAAGTCGTGGTGACTGTGGGTACGGTGGGCTTCAAGAGCTGCACCGGCTGCGGGCGACGGGCAATACGCGGCGCGACCTGTACGGTTAGGAGTTGGTAGGCGGCCTGTGTACGGATTTCATCCATCATACCCTGCCACATGCTGTACGACTCGCGCTTGTATTCGACGAGCGGGTCACGTTGGGCTACGGACATCAAGCCGATACCTTCACGCAGTACATCAAGATCGGTCAGATGGCGCTGCCAATGCTGGTCAACCGCGCGAAGCATCGCCCACTTTTCAACCTTGGGCATCATCTCGCCGCCCAACTCGGTCGTTTTGCGGTCGTAAACTTCGTTGATGGCGTTGAGCAGCATCTCTTCGATTTCCTCAACGTCTTTGCCAGCCATCGTTTCCGGCGTAATCGGTTCCGGCACGGGGAAAATCGTCAGGGCGCGGCGATACAACCCTTCCAAATCCCACTCATCCGGCGACACATCATCCGGCGTATATTCATCAACCAACTCAATCACGGCATTATCAAGGATTTTGGTGTAATCCTCGCGCATTGAGTCTTTCCTCAACACATCACGGCGTTGGGCGTAGATGACTTCACGCTGCTTATTAACAACATCATCATATTCCAAAACGCGCTTACGCATATCGAAGTTATAACCTTCAACACGTACCTGCGCCTGACCGATGGAATTGCTAATCATACGGTGTTCAATCGCTTCGTCTTCCGGCATATTCGCCCACGACATAAAGCCCTTCACACGGTCACCACCAAAGCGCTTCATCAGATCATCTTCGAGGCTCAGGTAAAAGCGCGTTTCGCCGGGGTCACCTTGACGACCGCAGCGACCACGCAACTGGTTGTCGATACGGCGAGCTTCATGGCGTTCGGTACCCAACACGAACAACCCGCCCTGTTCCAAGACCTGTTTACGTTCCGATTCACACAGCGCTTTCGCTTCGTTAAAAGCCGTTTGCCACTGTTCCGGTGTCATGGTCGCAAACTCGACACCCGCTTTACGCAGGTTTTCGCGTGCGATACCGTCGGGGTTACCACCGAGCAGAATATCAACACCACGACCGGCCATATTGGTAGCGATAGTGACCACGCCCAAACGTCCGGCTTGTGCGATGATACCAGCTTCACGTTCATGCTGCTTAGCGTTCAGGACTTCGTGCTTCACACCGGCGCGTTCGAGCGCCTTGCTCAAGCGTTCCGAGGTTTCGATGGCAACGGTACCCACTAGCACCGGCTGACCGCGCTGGTTGCGTTCCTTAATCTCATCCACCACCGACTTGAACTTAACAGCCTCATTCATATAAATGAGGTCTTCGTAGTCCTTGCGGATAATCGGCAGGTTCGTGGGGATTGCCACAACTTCGAGGTTGTAGATCTTCTCAAATTCTTCCGATTCGGTCAGCGCTGTACCGGTCATACCCGCCAGTTTGTCGTACATACGGAAGAAGTTCTGGAAGGTAATCGTCGCCAACGTGAGGTTTTCACGACGGATCTTGACGCCTTCTTTGGCTTCAATCGCCTGATGCAAACCTTCGGAGAAGCGGCGACCGACCATCAAACGACCGGTAAATTCGTCAACGATGACGATTTCCATGCCGTCGCGTCCCTGTGCCACCACATATTCTTTATCGCGGTGGTAGAGGGTCATCGCGCGGAGGGAGTTATCAAGGTACGGAATCATTTCCGAGTTGTTGGGGTGATACAACTGTTCAATCCCCAACCGGCGTTCGATCTTCTCGACACCCTGCTCGGTCAAATAGACTATACGGTCTTTAATATCCAGCACATAGTCGCCATCCGGCTCTTTAGCGTCGATACTTTCGTCGCTGCTGGGCTTGAGGATCTTGACCAGTTGGGCGAACTGCTTGTAGAAATCTGAGGGTTCGTCCGAGGGGCCGGAGATAATCAACGGGGTACGAGCTTCGTCGATAAGAATGTTATCAACTTCGTCAACGATGGCGAAGTACAGGTCTTGGCGCTGAACCATCTGCTCCAGTTCGATCACCATGTTATCGCGTAGGTAGTCGAAACCGTACTCGTTATTCGTGCCGTAAGTAATGTCGGCATCGTAACAGTCGCGGCGCTTGCACGGGCGCAAATTCTGGTAGCGCGAGTCTGACGATTGGTAGTCGGGGTCAAACATGAATGATCCGGCTTCGGGGTCGGGGCTGTCGCCCTTGCTCTGGATAACCGCCACGCTCATACCGAGGGCGTGGTAAATCGGCCCCATCTGCTGCACGCCATACTTGCTCAGGTAGTCATTGGGTGTAACCAGATGCACACCGCGTCCGGTCAGCGCATTCAGGTACAGCGGCAAGCTGGCGACCAATGTTTTACCTTCACCGGTTTTCATTTCGGCGATACGCCCTTGATGCAGCACCATACCACCGATCATCTGCACGTCGTAATGACGTAAGCCGATGGTACGGCGGGAAGCCTCGCGCACGACGGCGTAAGCCTCTACCAAAAGTTCATCAAGTGCCTTCTTGAGTTCGGGGAGTTCTTCGATACCCTCAAGCCGAGCCTTAAATTCCGCAGTTTTCGCGCGTAATGCCTCGTCCGAAAGCTGCTTCATCGCCGGTTCAAGCGTGTTAATACGCTCTGCGACTTCACGGTAGCGGGAAAGCGCACGCTCAATCGGGTCTCCCGCGACCATTTTGACTAGACTTTTAAACATGCTTACCTCTAATTTCCAACCCGTTGTAGGTATGGCGTTACGAGTCGAAATTATAACACAATCGGATAAGCATAGGTTTAGCTCACCGTATGAATTGTGTCTACGACAACCCGTAAGGGCGATTATAATACAGGCTATGCTGCATTGAACATTGAAACGTATTAATCTTACGTAAAAATTTTGCGTTAGGGAATTGAGAAAACTCCCACACGTTCTATAAAGGCTACAACTTGACCTCAATCTTCGTTCTGACCACACGCGGGCTTGAAGCGATCAGCGCTGACGAAATCGCTGCCCTGCCCGACGTAACCGTAACCAGCACCAGCTACCGCCGCATCAATGCCGAATGTACCGGAGCGCTTGCCCCGCTGCTCGATCTACGCACTGTCGATGACGTGTACCTGAAAGTCGGCAGTTGGGAGGATGTGCTGCATACCCGTGATATGCTGGCGCAGTTCAACGCATGGAGCGACCATCTGGAACTCGCCCAAGCCGCCGCGAACATCAACACCGTGCGTCCGATCCCTGAAAAGCCGCTGTTCTCGGTTAGCGTCAGCTTCCTCGGCAAACGTAATTACAACGCCGACGAAGTGAAAGTGAGCATCGCCGACTCGGTCACCTTCACGCACGGCTGGGAATATACAGCCGACGACCGCAACGCCAACCTCAACATCCGCGTGTTTATCGAACACGAGCAGGCGATTGTCGGGGTTCGCTTAGGACAACATGCCCAGCATGAACGCCTGTATAAAATGGTTGAACGCCCCGGTGCGCTCGAGCCAACCGTTGCCTCTGCTATGCTGCGACTGGTGGATGTACAAGCCGGTCATCGCTTGCTCGACCCCTGCTGCGGGTCTGGCACCATTCTCATCGAAGCGGCGTTGATGGGTGCAGTCGTGCACGGCGGCGACAACGACTCCGAAGCGATCAAGGCTACACGCGAGAACATGAAAGACGCGGCGGTACAAGGCACAGTAGAACAGTGGGATGCACGGGTGCTGCCCCTGCGTGACGGCAGTGTGCGACGCGTTGTCACCAACTTACCGTGGGGGCGGCAAACATCCGTGAATGAGGAGCTGGGGTCGTTTTACCAGCAGGTGTGCTGGGAGCTAGAGCGCATCGTCAGTAATAAGGGGCGTATCGCCATATTGACCAGCGTCCCGCACCTCTTGCAATTTAATTACTTACAGCCGCTTCAATCCATCGAGATCAGCTTATTCGGGCAGAACCCGACCATTTCGGTCTATGGTCATGATCGGTAAGTTGAAATAAAAAGTCCCCATTCCAATGTGTCGGAATGGGGACTGATATGAAGTTTAAGTTTACGCGATTATTCGTTGAACAACGCGCCAACGCTGCGCCCTTGATGTGAGCGCAGGATAACTTCCGCCAACATCGGTGCCACCGAAAGTACCGTCATGTTCTCTGGAATCTTTTCCTGATTAAATGGCACGGTGTTGGTCGTGATAATTTCCTTCAACCCCAAGCCGTTAAAGTTCTCGAAGGCCTTATCCTTCAGCAGCGCGTGGGTAAAGACGAGGTAAACATCCTTCGCCCCGTGCTTGCGAATAGCCTCAACTGCCTTCACAATCGTACCGCCCGTCAGCACTTCGTCGTCCACCAGCAGCACATTCTTGCCTTCAATGTCACCGATAACCGCAAGCGCTTCGGCAGTACCGGTATTAAAGATACGCCGCTTCTCGACAATCGCCAGCGGGGTATCAAGCTTCTCTGCCCAGTTACGCCCCTTCTTGGCAAAGCCGAGATCAGCAGAACACACGACCAGATCAGGAATATTCTTCTCTTTCACATAATCGCTCAAGAGATGAAAAGCCGTCAGCGCATCACCGGGGATATTGAAGAACCCTTGAATTTGTCCGGCATGAAGGTCAACCGTCATATAACGGTCAGTACCGGCAATTTCAATCATGTTCGCCATCAACCGCGCCGTAATTGGCACACGCGGCTGATCTTTCTTATCCGACCGCGTATACGACATATACGGAACGACCAGATTAATACGCCCTGCCGAGTCACGCTTGAGGGCATCAATCATGATGAGCATTTCCATAATATTGTCGTGCAGGGGTGTCGTCATACTTTGAATGAGGTACACATCCTGCCCGCGCACACTTTCCTTCAACCGGATAAAGATGTTCTCGTTAGGGAACACAATCCGCTCATACGAACCCAGCGGACACTTCAACTCTTCGGCAATCTCGGCAGCCACCGACTGCGAGGCTGACCCCGCGAATAACATAATACGCCCATAGTGACCGTTTTCTGCCGCCCGGTGGGTATCCGTGTCTCGAACATAGGTCGTACCTGGAACTTTTTCCAACACGCCCTCCATAACCTGCACCTCGCACTGTGTCTAAATTTTGAGTGATTGAATATGACAGCGGGTCGCTCTCACGGCAACCCCCACCGCAGGACACTATTTTGCCACGTTTACCTGTCGAAATGCTAGAAGATGGTTCACGGCGGTCTGTGGATCAATCGCCCGTGATTGGACTTGACTGACCACATCCACCAGCGTTTCGGTCGGCAGCGCGGTAAACAACTGCTTGACCAATGCTTCGCGCACGCGGTCAACCAATTCCATCTGAATATGCTGCTGCTCAAGCTGCTGCATACGATCAGCCTGTGTCAAAAACTGCCGGTGTGTTTCGATCATCGCCAGCAGTTCCCCAATCCCTTCGCCTTCGGTCGCAACCGTGCGAATAACAGGTGGCATCCATATTTCTTGATGATGGCTAGTAGGGACTTCAGCCTGCATCATCTTCCCATGATGCGCAACCATTTGCTCACGAGAGGCGGGGTGCCCCAATTCGAGCATGGCGCGTAAGGCTTTCACTGCACTATCCACACCGGGGCGGTCAGCTTTGTTAACAACCAATATATCCGCGATTTCGAGGATGCCGGCTTTAATCGCCTGCACATCATCGCCCAACCCCGGCGCTTCGATCACCACAGTGGTATAAGCCGCACGGACAATATCCACCTCGCTTTGCCCAGCACCTACCGTTTCGACCAGCACACGGTCAAAACCTGCGGCATCCAGCACACGGATTGCATCGCGCGTTGACCTCGCCAAACCACCGAGGCTGCCACGGGTCGCCATACTGCGGATGAAAACACCTTTGTCGCCAGAAAGATCACGCATCCGAATGCGGTCACCGAGGATAGCGCCGCCCGTGAAGGGGCTGGTGGGGTCTACCGCGAGGATGGCAACAGTCTCACCCTGTTTGCGGTAGGCTTTGGCAAGTTCAGTTACTAAGGAACTTTTGCCTGTGCCGGGTGCGCCCGTCAACCCAATTACCCACGCATGACCCGTGTACGGGAATAAGGCCGCCAGTGCAGAATCGACACCCACGCGTTCGTTCTCGACCGCTGTCAGCAGCCGTGCAAGCGCACGCCGGTCACCGTCGCGTAATGGCGCTACCAGTTCAATCATGCCTGCCGTGCGCCTATCAACTCACGAATACGAGTCACGATATTTTCGGTACTGGTTCCCGGCCCAAACACAGCCGCAACGCCCATCTCACTCAAGGCGCTAACGTCATCATCAGGGATAATACCGCCCACAATGATTGAAATATCACTCAGGCCGTTTGCATCCAGTTCCTGCCGGATGCGCGGCACCAACGCCATATGCGCACCACTCAAAATGCTCAAGCCGACGACATCCACATCTTCTTGCAAAGCGGCCTCGGCAATCATCTCCGGCGTTTGGCGCAATCCGGTATAAATGACTTCCATACCTGCATCGCGCAGGGCACGGGCAATCACCTTCGCCCCCCGATCATGGCCGTCTAATCCCGGCTTCGCAATCAACACTCGAATCGCGGTCGTTGTCATCTGCCGAGCCTCCTTTCGCGATGCTGTGCGTATCGCATAAACTTAACTCGATTATAACAGAGAACATTTACCAACGGTTCTTTTGAATGTCTCGCAAACCTGAATCAAACCAAAACTTAATTTATTCCAACTCCCCTCTTTAAAAGCTGTGTTACAATATCCTAATGTAAAAGTGCGTTTCGGAGGGTATGGATGAGCAGCTTCGCGCCTAAGCAAAATCAGAATTCTGATGTCGCTGCTAGCCCCATCAGTCCAATTACAAACGCCTCGACATATTCCTACATCCACCGCCTGCCCTTTTACCTGACAATGGCAGTTGGCGCAGTCGCTGTAGTCACTCTATTTGTATTTCTCGCCAGCGCCGTTCAATGGCGTCAAAACCCGTTCTTCGGCGCGATGATGAACCCCTACCTTGTGGTTGACGGTTCACGCCCGATTGCCACTTCTGGTTGGGCGGGGTTAAATGCAGGGTTACAACGGCTAGATGAAGTAACACACATTAACGGGCAGCCACTCTTTGCTGCCGATGGCAACCATGATGCGGCGCGCGGAACCTTCCTCGGTATTATGAATGACCTGACCGTCGGCGACACGGTTGAAGTCCAATTCCAGCGACCGGATCTCGGCAAAGCCTCTCCCGATTACTGTGGTAATGTTCTCGAAGGGTTTAGTACCTGTTCGCTCACCTATACCGTTACCAATTTATCCGACACTGATTTCATCGCCTACTTCATTATCCCGTTTATCGGCGGGCTTATCCTCGTCCTACTCGGCATTCTGGTTGCCTACCTCCGTCCACAGCAAACCGCCGCCCAGCATGATGGCTTGTTTTCGCTGGCCTTTGGCGAGATTATGGCGGGGATGTTAAAA
>JAPUDW010000168.1 GCA_027492915.1 Bacteroidota bacterium
TGTGCTCGGTATTTGGTTCGTCATCCGGTGTTTGGGGCAAGCCGCTGCTCCGGCACTCGCCATCCCCATCTAGGGTTACTTGGCTTCTATGTTCGCCAACCGCATCGAGGACGTGCCGCGCCCGAAACGCAAACGCCGCTAATCGTCTCTGCCTTTAACTTGGCGTTCTTGGCGACTTGGCGGTTACATCTCTTTCCGATTTGTTGTCTTTACGGGTTCGCCCTACAGAACGCCTCGATTTGCCCAATCTCGTCCGCACTCAACCGGAACTCCAAACCGCCGATGATACCTTCCACCTGCTTGGCACTCCGCGCCCCGACGATAGCGCCCGTCACGACCGGCAGCCGCAGCGTCCACGCAATCGCTACTTCCCCCGTCGTGCGCCCGTGCTGCTCACCAATCGCCTTCAGAATATCGACCAGTTGCAGGTGCCGCAGCAGTCGCGGTTCGCGGAAGTTGTCGCTGCGGCTGCGCCAGTCGTCAGCAGGTAGGTTACGCGCGCGTTCGAGCGTCATTGCACCGGTCAATAGCCCTGAGCCCATCGGCGAATACGCAATTACGCCCACGTTATTTTGTTCGCAGTAGGGCAGTATTTCCGCCTCGATTTTGCGCTCAACCAGCGAGTAGGGCGGTTGTAGGGAGGTAATCGGCGCAATCTTCGCTGCCCGTTCCATTTGCGACACATTGAAGTTCGACACGCCGATCCAGCGCACCTTGCCCTCGTCGCGCAGCTTGGACATCGCCGCCCAACCTTCTTCGATCTCGTCGTCAGGGTTCGGCCAGTGTATCTGGTACAGGTCAACCACGTCCGTTTGTAGTCGTCGTAGGCTGTCCTCGATTTCCTGCCGTACCGATTTCAAGCTGCTGTAAACTTTACGATCTTCTGTCCATAACTTCGAACTTTTGGTGAAGATATACGGCTTGTTGGCGCGGCCTTTGAGCGCCTTCGCTACCAGTTCTTCTGAGTGACCCAGCCCGTAAACTGCCGCCGTGTCAATCCAGTTGATGCCGCTGTCAATCGCCGCTTGAATAGCCTCAACAGCCTCGCCGTCATCCTGCTCGCCCCATGCCGCTTCCCAACCCGCGCCGCCAATCGCCCATGCGCCGTAACCGATGGGTGTAATCTGTAAATCCGAGTTCCCAAGCTGCCGCGTTTCCATCAATAACCCCCAAAAAATCTACTAAGTAAATAGGGGCTGGATCAGCGTAGCGTCCAGCCCATTTCTATTTTGTCTGCAACCTATTGATTACTTATCACTTACGCTTCTTTACTGGCCTTGTCCAACGCTGCAAAGTCCTCATCGGAAAGGGTTACACCTGCTGCTGCGGTGTTCTCATCAAGATGCGCCACCTTGCCTGTGCCGGGGATCGGCAGCATGACAGGGCTGCGCTTGAGAATCCATGCCAGAGCTACCTGCGACGGCGTTGCATCCAGCTTCTTCGCCACCGAGTCAACAATGCCACCCGGCTTGCTCAGGTTGCCTGCTGCCAGAGGGAACCACGGGATGAAGCCGATGTTGTTCTGTTCGCAGTAATCCAACACCGCCTCGCTTTGCCGGTTGACGAGGTTGTACAAGTTCTGCACGCTGACCACTTTGAAGTGCTTTTCCGCCGCTTTAATTTCTTCGACGTTCACTTCGCTCAAGCCCACATGCCGGATCAAACCCTCGCGCTGCATATCCGCAATCACGCGGAACTGTACATCGCGGTCGGTTTGCGGGTCGATGCGGTGAAGCTGCCACAGGTCGATGCGCTCCACACCCAGCCGCCGGATACTCATCAGCACCGCTTGGCGCAGGTATTCCGGTCGCCCGACCGCGTGCCATTGATCCGGCCCCTGCCGCGTGTTCGCGCCCTTGGTCGCCACGAGGATGTTGCCGTAGGGGTGCAGCACTTCGCGGATCAAATCCTCGCTTATATCCGGCCCGTAAGCATCCGCCGTGTCGATAAAGTTGATGTCGAGTTCCGGCAGCCGCTTCAGGACGCGGATCGCTTCTGGTCGATCTTCTGGTTCGCCCCAGATGCCCTTGCCGGTGATGCGCATCGCGCCGAAGCCCAGACGGTTAATCTGGATGTCGCCGCCCAATAGAAAAGTTCCGCTTGCTGCCGCAGTCGTCTGTGCCATTGTTACTCTCTTTTTAGATAATGCTGACCGATGAAAAATTGTGAGTGCAGCGGCGGGGCAAAAGGGTTCGTTGATCGCCGCTGCACTCAAACCTGACATGAAAACGTCGTATAGTCTTACTGATACTTCCGAAAACTAGCCGTTCGGTTAGTTTCTCCTACACCCCCAAGTTAATCATGACCATCTTGAGCGTGGTCATTTCCTCGACGGCGAAGCGTGGGCCTTCGCGCCCCACACCGCTGTCCCTGTTGCCGCCGTAGGGCATATTGTCGATGCGGATGCTCGGCACGTCGTTGATAATCACGCCACCCACATTCAGCTTTTGCACCGCCAGCATCGCCTTGTTCAAGTCACGTGTATACACACCCGCCTGTAAGCCGAAGTTGCCCTCGTCCGCCATCCGCAGTGCTTCCTCAAAGGTGTCGAACGGCACAAAGTTCACCAGTGGCCCGAACGCCTCCGCGCACATAATCTGCATATCTGGCTTCACGTTTTCCAGCACCGTCGGCTTGTACATCCGGCCTTCGCGCGTCCCGCCGGTCGCAATCGTCGCGCCCTGCGCCACCGCTTCGCCCAGCCATGTGTCGATGCGCTCGGCTGCCGCGTCGTTAATCAGCGGGCCGATGTCGGTGCTGTCGCTCAACGGGTCACCCATCACCAGCTTTTCAGTTGCCGCCAAGAATTTGCTGCGGAACTCGTCATAACGTTTGCGATGAATAAATAACCGTTGCACGCTGATGCACACCTGACCGCTGTACGAGAAGCTGCCCATCACCGAGCGCGTAACGGCCGCATCGATGTTTGCGTCCTCGTCTACAATCGTCGCCGCGTTGCCGCCCAGTTCTAGCACCACCCGCCGTAACCCCGCTGCCTTGCTGATGTGGTGCGCTACGGCTGGGCTGCCCGTGAACGAAATCATGCTGATGCGCGGGTCGGTCGTTAACCAGCTACCGACTTCCGCGCCGCCCGTTACCACCTCGAACGCGCCCTCCGGCAACCCCGCCTCGCGCATGATCTCTGCCAGCTTAAGCACGGTCATCGGCGTGAACGGGGCAGGCTTCATCACCACTGGGCACCCCGCCGCGATGGCTGGCGCCAGCTTGTGCACCGACAGGTTCAGCGGGAAGTTGAACGGGGTAATCGCCGCGATCACGCCCACCGGAACGCGTACATAATAGCCAATCCTGCCCACGCCGCTGGGTGACGCATCCAGTGGGACGGTTTCGCCGTGCAGCCGCCGCGCCTCGTCCGCCGCGAAGTTGAACGTATCCACCGCGCGCATCGCCTCGCCGCGCGCGTACTTCATCGGCTTGCCGTTTTCCCGCGCCATAATCCGCCCGATTTCGTCGGCTTGGCTGGCGATAATCTGGGCTGCTTTGTTGAGGATGCTCCCGCGCTGGTGGGCTGGCATCGCGGCCATCACCGGTGCGGCGGCATGGGCGCGGCCAATCGCCTCGCGCACATCCTGCTCGCTGAATTCAGGCACATGCCCGACCACACTGCCGTCATACGGGTTATATACCGGATTTTCGCGTATCATTGCGACCATAATCAAATCCCTTTTTCGCAAATCACATTTATTTGTTGATTACTCAATCCCTCATCCAAACTATGAGATAAGCTATATTGATTCCCTCACCCTGAGGGAGAGGGTAGGGTGAGGGTTTCTTTTATTCTAACCTGCCTCGCCTGACACTGCATCCTCCCGACGTTGGCTGCGGTATGTGTTCCACGCCGCCACTACCTCTTTGTGCGTCGCCTCTGGGTGCTGCTCGTGGTAAGCACGGGTGAAGCGGTTGTACTCGAACTGCGGCGCGATGGCGTTCTTCTCGCCGCGTTTCGCCTTTTCTTCTAGCTTGTACCAGTATTCGATTGCATCCCTGAATGTCTTGCCCACATTATCCTTAAAATACTGTTGGAACGCCGTCGAGAAGTGGAACCTCTTGCCGATAATTTCTTCAAAGAAGGCGCGGTTCACCTGCGAAGAACGGTAATCTTTGTTGATAATCGTGTCCAGCGTCGGTAGCTGCCCATCACTCTTGAGCTTCGGTCGCGGCGTGGGCAGCAGCAGTTCGCCCGTCCGCAGGAAGTGGGCGATCCGCTCGGTAATGTCCATCTTCGACCCGCCCATTGGCAGCCCGTTCACACGGCAAAATTCCACCAGTTCGGCCTTCAACCAGTAAAACGCCAAAAAGTCCTTCACGTCGATTTCCAAGTCCAACGGTGGTCGCTGCATCGCATTCACCTCACTATCCCTTACACTATAATCACCAGTCTACGCTATCCTACGCCCACTGTAAAAACCCGCTTGGCCTATCTCGTGGGTTTACTGCCAGCAAACCCCTACAAATTCTTCTTGGCGTTCTTGGCGACTTGGCGGTTCAATCTGCTTTTCTCCATCTTCCTCTGCGTCTCTGCGGTTAAATTTCTTGTCTCTCCGCATTCCTCTACGGTTCAAAAGCAGTTGTCTTTGTATTGAGCTGATGACTGGCGACTGTTGACTGACGACTCCCCACTGTTTTATGCTATACTTTCCCCCATCATTCGCGGCACACACGAGAAGCAGTAAACCATGACTTTACTCACCGAATTGACCATCACCGAGGCGTTAGCCAAACTCCGCTCAAAAGAGATCACCTCTGTGGAGCTAACCCGCGCTTACCTCGACCAGATCGAGAAACTCGACCCGACTATCCAGGCCTACCTCACCGTCACCGTCGAACGCGCCCTTGCCGATGCCGAAGCCGCCGACAAAGCCCGCGCGGCTGGTGATGAGCGTCCGCTGCTCGGCATCCCGCTGGCGATCAAAGATGTGCTGTCCACCAGAGATATTGAAACCACCTGTGGCTCTAAAATTCTCAAAGGGTATAAGCCCCTGTATGATGCCACCGTCGTCCAGCGCCTCGCTGATGCGGGTATGGTCATGCTCGGCAAAGTCAACATGGACGAGTTTGCGATGGGTTCTTCCACCGAAAACTCGGCCTACGCCATCACCCGCAACCCGTGGGACATCGAGCGCGTTCCCGGTGGCAGCAGCGGTGGCAGCGCCGCAGCCGTCAGCGCTGGTATGGCAGCAGGTGCAATTGGTACCGATACCGGCGGCAGCATCCGCGAACCCGGTTCGTTCTGTGGCATCGCCGCCCTCAAGGCCAGCTACGGGCGTGTCTCGCGTTATGGTTTGGTCGCCTTCGGTTCGTCGCTTGATGGAGCAGGGCCAATGACCCGCTCGGTCGAAGACTGCGCCCGTATCTTGCAAGTGATTGCCGGTAAAGACCCGCTCGATGCGACCAGTATGCCTGTCGAGGTGCCGGATTACCTCGCCGCACTTACGGGTGACATCAAAGGTTTGAAGGTCGGTATCCCGAAGGAATATTTCATCGAGGGTATTCAGCCGGAGGTTGAGGCCGCCATCCGCACCGCTATCGCCAAACTCGAATCGCTCGGCGCGAAAACAGTCCCGATTAGCCTGCCACATACGCAGTACAGCTTGCCCGTCTACTACATCATCGCTCCGGCGGAAGCCAGCGCTAACCTCGCCCGTTACGACGGTATCCGCTTCGGTCAGAAGGTCGATAAAGGTGAAATGTGGCCGACTTACAAAGCTACACGCGGGCAGGGCTTCGGGCCGGAAGTCAAGCGCCGTATCATGCTCGGCACGTATGCGCTCTCTGCGGGCTACTATGATGCCTACTACGGCAAAGCACAGGCCGTCCGCACGCTGATTAAGCAGGACTTCGACACCGCCTTCAAGGATGTCGATGTCATCGTCGCGCCGACTGCCCCTAAAACCGCCTTCAAGATCGGGCAGAACAGCAGTGACCCATTGTCGATGTACCTCGAAGATGTTTTCACACTGCCGCCCAGCCTCGCGGGTATCTGCGGCCTCAACGTCCCCTGCGGTTTCGATCAGGATAACTTGCCCATCGGGATGCAAATTCTCGGCAAAGCCTTCGCCGAAGACACCATCTTGCGTGTCGGTCACGCCTACGAACAAGCCACCGACTGGCACACCCGCCGCCCAACTCTCGCCACGGCCTAGCTATTACTCACGTAGGGGTTTGCCGCCGGCAAATCCCTGCTTTCTCCTCATCCAACCCTCACCTGCAAACCCGCCGCCTAACCCATGACTCTTAACAGGATTATGCTATCGTGTGACTTGAAAGGGGAACCAAATCGCTTTCATCGTCGTCTACTGCATAGAACGCTTTCTACAGAAAGGACAACCTCGAATGAAATGGACGCGCATTTCTGTACTCGCGCTTTTACTCGCCGCCTTCGTGCTGGCGCTGCCCGCTGCCGCGCATGATTCCGCATCGGCCTTTCAAACCTATACCACCGAAGATGGGTTAGCCTCGGTGCAGTTTCCGGCAGATTGGGTATCCGAATTAGGGAATGACTCCGACAGTATTCTAAGCCTCAAACTTGCTAACATCCCCTCTGCCCTCGAAAAGGATCTTTTTAGTCTGGATGATGTGTTCGAACCCGGTGAAGTCCATATCGAAGTCGCCGCCATCGCCCTCGCTGAATTGGCATCCAGCATCCCGGATAACCTCATCACCACCACCTCAACACCTGCCGACATTCTCGACGTGCTAACCTCGCAGGGGATGCCCGATGAGTTTGAGTTTGGCGAATCCGGTGAAATCACCATCAACGATATTGCTGCCGTCCGCGTTAATCTGATCGCCGAAGAACGCGGTGAAGGTCAACTCTTGCTGACCGTCATCGACCAGAAGTGGATTGTTGCCATCATTCTCTACGCCGCCCCCGGTGAAGGCGACAAGTGGGACATCACCGCCCGTGATATTCTCGGCTCGGTGACCATAAAAGCCGCGCAGGTAAACCAGACTTATTCCAGCCTTGCCGGTAACTTCACTGTCAGTTTTCCCACTGGCTGGAACTTCGACGACCGCAGCGACGACACCAGTGATGATGTTATTGGTGGCGTGTTCGCCAGTAACCATGATGCGAAGTTCAAAAACTTGTATTCGGACGTGTTCGAGTCCGGTGATATTGTCATGGAAATGGTGATTGCCGACCTTGCCAAACTCGCTACCCTGCCGGAACTCGCCGATGCAACCTCTGATACGACCGCTGCTGAAGTCATGCAGGGTTTTGTCGATGCGAAGATCATTTCGAACGATGTCGAATACGGCGAAGTCAAATCTGCTGAGATTGAAGGTGGGACGGCTGCTCAAGCGGATCTCGCCTATGAGGAAAATGGCGATGGGCGCATGTTGGTCATCAAGCGGGATGATGGCACGTTTGTATTCCTCGCCTACTATGCCGCCATCGGAGAACTACAATCCGCAGAGGATGCTGCACGGCAAATTTATGCCACGCTCCTGATCAACGAACCCATGCCTGAGGCAACATCGGAACCCCTTTCACTCACTAACACGGCCAGTAATGGTGTTGGTATGCTCATGTATCCCGACTCATGGTTCAGTCGTAAATATGGTGACGAAGGTATTTATATTGCCAATACGAAAGCAGCGCTTGAAAAATCCTTTGGCGATTCGCTGGCCTCTGGCGAAGCCAACATCCTCTACAGCTTTGGTACGGTTGAGGATTATATGCAGGATGTGAATCTGCCCCCGTCTCTTAATATCTCACCACTCCAACTCCTGCAAGCCACCACCCTTGTCGTCGGTGACAGCGTGACCTTTACCGAAGTCGAAACTACCTTCATCGGGGATCTCCCTGCTGCTCGTGTCGATTTCTCAACGCCCACCTTCGCCGGGACAGCATGGATGATTTCCTATCCTGATGACCGCCTGATTACCGTTCAACTGCTGGCTGCGGTTGGCGAAGTTGAACAGTGGCAGCAAATCGCTCTTGATGTTGCCGAAACTGCCGCTTTCGCTCCTCAATAATCCGTATCGACCTATGGGGCGCACCCACCGTGCGCCCTTTTATTTAAACCCCTCTGTATTGAATCGCTGGGGTTAGACATTTCTTGTGCTCTACACCTCTCCCTTCCTCTTGGCGATTCATATTTTTTCTCTGTTCACGACACACGAAACCACCCCATCTATCTGTCAGGGGTGGTCTCATCAGTCGTATGAACCCGTCTAAGGGGGGAGAACAGGTTTACGCTCTGCTAGCCTTCAGGAGGTTTGGCGTTTACCAATTCAGGTTCCTTGATCGCTGGCTTGCGGATTTCCTGCGCCATTGTCGGTCGCTGTGCGCGCCGGTAGCCTTCAAGTCGCACCGCCGCACCGGTTTTAATCGAGTGTCGTATCGCCTCAATAATCCGCATATCGACAAGTCCTTCCTCGCCGGAAGGCCCCGGTTGCTTGTCATTCAAAATGCAGTCCGAGAAATGAATGAGTTCCGGCGCGAATTGGTCACGCTGCTTAAATACCTTTTCGCTGGTTTTATCGCCCACCGTCAGGATGTGTTTGAGGTCTGCCGCGAAGCTGTAAGCTGGGTCGAGCGTTAACGTGCCCTTTGTCCCCAATACTTGAAAGGTCGAGGCTTTCGCTGCCCCAAAACCACATGTGAACTGCGCCAAACGCTGACCGGGGAAGCGCATAATCACCGCGATATTTTCCGGTACCTCGCTAAACTTTTCGCCAGTCTTGCGGGCTTCAAACGCTGTGATTTCCGTCGGCTCGGCGCGGAAGAGGTAACGCGCCGCATTCAGGCAGTAAATGCCCATATCATCCAGCGGGCTGCCACCCAAATCCGCATCCAAACGGGTGTTTCCTGCTTCCACCATTTCGATGTTCATGCCGGTGAACAACCGCACGTCGCCTAGTATTTCCGAATTGACGATCTCTGACGCTTTCAAGTTGGCTTCTTCAAAGTGCAGCCGGTAAGCAATCATTAATTTGACGTTATTCTCTTCTGCCGCTTGAAGCATCGCCTCGCATTCATCAACCGTAGTCGCCATCGGCTTTTCACACAGCACATGGATGCCCGCCTGAGCCGCGCGTACCGTATATTCCTTATGCATTGTGTTCGGCAGGGCGATATACACTGCGTCAATCTCACCGCTGTTCAAACACTTATCATACTCGTCATAGGAGTATGTCTGCTTCAAGCCATACAACTTGCTCAGTTCAGCTAACTTTTTCGGATCGTCGGAAACCAGTGCGGTAAGTTCGCTGTTTTCCTTCGCGTTGGCAAATGCCGGTAAGACCGCCGCTTGTGCAATCCAGCCCAACCCGACCACTGCATATCGAATGCGCTTGTTATCATGTTTTGCTGTCATGTTCATAACTCCCTACACGTTCATTTTTGAGTGGTCGCCCCCATGTTTGCTGGCAATCACCCGTTTACATATTGCGATTGAGCGTTTCTGCGTCATGTGATTCATCATTCGCTATCGCGCTCTGAATCTCATCTTGTCCACGGAATTGCTTCATATCATGTTCAACCCACGGCTCGTAAGGCGGCTCGAACCGTCCTTGTTCGACGTTCGCCTTAAAACGCTCCAAATCATCTTGAAGGTTGTTTTGTGGGTCGATGCCCAACCAGCGCCCTACATTGATCCTCTGCGGTTGTTCTGGCTCGGCGTATTCTAAGGTAATCCGCATTTCAGTCCCTTTGCTAAATGCAGCCGGACGGAAGCGGATTGAACCTTCGTGGGCAATTTGCGAGTCGCCCAACGACTGCCAGCTAATCATCTTGTTTGGCAATTCGCTGGTGATTTCGACATCCCAACTCATTTTGAAGCCGTCAACCGGTTTTGCCGTCCAACGTGAATGGATACGGTCGAACACCGTCACCGACTCAATCGACGACAGGATGCGCGAAACTTGTTGGAAGTCGCGCCAGATGGGGTAGAGCTTTTCCAGCGGGTAATCAATCGTAATAACGGCGGTGACATGCTGCCGGTTGTGTTGTTGTATTTCGACAGGCTCTAAGGTGGGTTGTGTCGTCGGGCTGCTTGCCATCAGGTAATAAACGCCGGAATGCTCTCGGATACTCCGGTAAATGAGCATCCCCCCTAGTGCAGCCAGCACCGCACCAATTGGATTGCGCCGTGCTAAACCGAACGCCGCCCCGAAGATCGTCAGCAGACCGCCGCCAATGAGCGATAGGTTGCGCTCGGATTGAGGGATATGAATGATCGCTAACGGATTTGTCTCGTTATGTTGGGTCATCGTCCCATCCCCTTTAAAATTGCTGCATATTCATTTGTTTACTGACAGAATGGTTCTTATGCATTCGATAAGGTTTTTGACGGTTGATGAAATAATTTGATAATTGGGTATAAGAAGGACGAGATGTATCTCGTCCCTACACATCATTGACCTCGTAGGGACAGCATACATGCTGTCCGTTGGTATCCTTTTACCGAATTTAATTATCAACGGTCAATAAACCTTCTTGTCGTTCACTGTAATAAAAATTGACACACAATGTATGAGCCACGTAGCCTATATTGCCGCGCTGCCTGTCCCATTTTCTTTCCTGTCATTTTTGACCCACAAACCATTTCCTAACTATCTACCGACCGATTTAATAATTCTGCTCCCTCAAAATGGTTAACAAACTCGTTGCTTAAGAGTTACATTTTGGTCACCCTTAACCAAAACATTTGTGCTGCGATATTTCTGTTGGTGTCTATTTGTAAGTGATGCGAGTTTAACCCTAATAAATGTGCGAATCTCATTGTAGGGATGAGGCGTGCCTCATCCGCATCACTAATTCACACTCATTACCTACTTCGCAACCACCATCATATTCTTGGCAATAATTATTAACTGAACTGCTTTCGCTTTAGCCTTTCACTGACGACTGACGACTTCTTTTCTATCGACTATAGACTAAGGACTACCGACCACCATGCGCTACTCACCCGCCCACAAAAACCTCGTCCTCCGCCTGTTTAAAGAGGTATTCAAACAGGATGTAATTGCCACCTGCCGCTACACCCAAATTCCCGAACGCACCTTGCGCGATTGGGTGCGTACAGCCCGCCGCGCGGCAGCCTCCCGTAAAGCCGCCGAGCCGACATTGCCGATTCGGCGGCGGCAGCCATAGCCGAGCATGCCGCTGAATTTGCGTCAATTCGGCATCAGTAGCCGGGCCAGCCGCCATGCAAAAATGTCAATTCGGCAGATGCACGGGAGCTTCCCGCGCGACATTTCGGCAGGAAATCGGCGAAATTTGCAAACTTTTGCAATTTACGTCGAATCAAAAACGCTGCCCTTTCGAACAGCGTTTCTCAAAATTTCTGTGCTTAGTCCGTATTGCCTTGGAGCTAAAAGCTAATCGCTAAGTGATTTATCGAAAACTTTTAGCATTGAATCTTGGCGTTCTTGGCGACTTGGCGGTTCAATGATTTTCCAATTCTTTACGATAACCTACTTAAAAGCTAACCGCTAAGGCATTGAAACAACATCTGCTTCCAGCGTGGAATATCAATCGACCAAACCACCGTCGCGTTCGGCTCGCGCTTGCGCAAGTCGCCCCAACTGTGGTCGTTCAGGGGTTCGCCCGTCACGCCCAGCTCGTCCACCACCGTCATCCCGCGTGTCAGGTCGCTCTTGTGCTCAATCGCTACGTAGTGCTTGCTCCCGCGGCTGACCACTGTCGGGTCAAGCGCGACCGCCATCGTTACAGGGTCGGGCAGGGCGATCCCGATCTCCGCCGATTGTTTATAATTCGCCTGCATCGCCACGCTGTTACAATCAATCGCGAAGTGCCCAAGCGTCGTGTTAAACCCGCGTATCGTTTCAATGTCGTTATGGCGTAGGTTCGCGTCACCTCTGCATAGTTCCCAGCCGACCATCTCAATTGGTAAGCCCGACGAAAACACGATATGCGCCGCCTCAGGGTCAACCCAGATATTGTACTCCGCTGCCGGTGTCACGTTCCCAACGCAGTTTGCCGCCCCGCCCATCACCACACACCGGCTGATGAGGGGGATAATCTCCGGCGCTCGGCTGACTGCTAGCGCCACATTCGTCAGTGGCCCTAATGTCACCAGTACGCTGCCGGGGTATGCCTTCGCCGTCTCGATAATCGCGTCAACCCCGTGTTGGCTTTCGGGCTTTCGGGTTGGTGGGGGGTAACCTTGGTCGCCCAGCCCGTCCTGCCCGTGAAACCACTGCGCGTCCTCATGCCTGCGCGTGAGAGGTGTGCTTGCGCCCTTGTAAACAGGTGCGCTGCTCCCGCATAACTCGGCTGTGTAAAGCGCGTTGCTGGTCGCTTGCTCTAATCCCACGTTGCCCGATACGGTTGTGATCGCTTTCACCTCTACGTCCGGCCACTTTAACGCCATTATCAGGGCTACTGCGTCGTCGGAGCCGGTGTCCGTGTCAATAATAAATGTTCGCGCCATAATTATTTCTCCGATGATGAATGGTTGCTTGTGCCTCAAAGGCTATCGCATTGCACATCAATCCACAACAGACAATGCCCGTTAATCGGGGAAATCAGCACCTACGCTGTCGGCTTCCCACGCTGACCAATCGTTCATCATGCCGGTCACTTTATCTCGCATCCCGTTCAGCGCCTCTTGCCCCAACGCCAACCGTAAAGGTGGGTTCTCCGATTGAACGGCTTTCAGGATAGCATGTGCCGCCCGTACCGGATCACCCTTTTGGTTCCCATCCAGCTTCGAGAGGTTCGCCCGCCGCTGCCCTGACGTGTTGGCGTAATCGTCGATCACCGTTTCTGCCACCACCATCGAGCGGCCTAAAAAGTCGGTACGGAATGCGCTCGGTTCAACAATCAACACCTTGATCCCGCTAGCCGCTAACTCCAACGATAAGGACTCCGAAATCGCCTCCAGCGCGTGTTTGCTGGCACAATACAAACCAGAGCCGGGGAAGCTCTTGACGCCGCCCTGCGAACTCATGTTGATGACCGTCCCGCTGTGCCGCGCCCGCATATGGGGCAGGGCTGACCGTAACACCGTCAGTACCCCGAACACATTCACATCGAATAACGCCCGTGCTTCGGCGTCACTCACTTCTTCAACCGCCCCGATGAAACCGTGTCCCGCGTTATTCACCAGCACGTCAATTCGCCCATATTCGCTGATGATCCGCTCAACCCCTGCGTGGACACTTTCGGGCTGTGTCACATCCATGTGAATCCCCAACACCCGCCCCGGTGCAAGCTGCTCAATCGCGCCAATTTGCGCCTCATCGCGTACCGTTCCCGCCACCGTGTGACCCTGTTCGAGTACCGCCTCGGTCAAGGTGCGTCCTAAGCCGGTCGAAACGCCAGTAATGAACCAAACTTGTTTATCAGAAGGTATATTTTGCGTAGCCATAAGTATCCCTCATCATAAAGATATTTGGATACCATAGCGCATATCGGGGTAGAACGCGACTAATTTATATCGGTGGATTCTTGCGTTAGTGGGATATTAACGAGGACAGTTGTACCTTCGTTCGGGGTACTTTGTAATTGGATCGTGCCGCTAGTTAGGGAAATGTAATCTCGTACGATGGTTAATCCCAGTCCATTTCCCGGCACCTCGTCATTGTTGCTCGCCCGATAGAGTGAGTCAAATACTTTTTGCTGCTCGTCAGTCGGGATACCAATACCTGTATCGATAACCTGAATAGATAGATTGTCCTGCTTAACCTGTACCTTCATGTGAACGATATCGGTCGAAAACTTCAATGCGTTAGAAAGTAAATGTGTGATGATTTCGACTAAGATTTCACGCTCGATCCAGATAGCATCATTTTCTGCATCAACGCTCATTTCAATTCGTTGATGGTTGTTAGTTTGGAATTGAGCATTACGCATCGCCAATCGACAAATATCGCTGAGTGACACCGCTTCCTTCATTTTAGAAATTTGCCGATTATCCGCCCGTAATACCACACTGATGTCATTCAAGAGCTTCTCAATCGACTTAAATTGTTCGTCGATTTTCCCTTGATAGAGTTGGCGCTTTTCCTCATTCAGCCGGTTTGCATAGCGCGTCAGAATATCCATTGAGGTGCGAATGATGGTTAATGGTGTGCGGAATTCATGCGAGATGCGGGTTAAGATGCGTTCCTTGATCGTCACCAATTCGCGTTCACCCGCCAAAGTCAGCTCTAACCGTTCCATTTCGAGTCGTTTGGCTTCCGCCTGCTTGTATTCTTCCAACTCATGTTCGGCTGCCTGTAAACGTAGTTGGTTAATCTCGGCTTCTTTACGCACCGTTTCAATCTCGTACATGGTCTGTAACGTTTGTGTCCGTGTGTTAGAACGGTCGTTATAAGCTTTATCCCGTGCTTTGTGATACGCACGATGATGGATCAAAGCTTGTTGATAATCGCCTGTTTTCTCGTAAAGGTCGCACAGTAACTGCTGCGCTTCCATCAATACTTTCCAATGTTGGGTTTGGGTCGCTAGCTCAAGCGTGTTTGTCAGTGTAATGATGGCGGCTTCCAGTTGGCTCTGCCGTGCATAAATTTTCCCACGCTCTAAAAAAACCTCGCACTTCAGCAAGGAGTTTGACGCCTGAATGATCGATAGGGCATGGTCAATGTAAGTATGGGCAACCGAGAATTCATGCACGTCGGACTTTGCCTTTGCCATGCCCGTTAAGCCGAGTATCTTCGCCTCGCTAACGTTTTTAAGGCTGCCTAACTGGTACATGCTTTCAAAAACTTCATAAGCTTTTGCAAATTCACCACGGTCGGTATAAAAGTTCCCGATGTCGAAATACCACAGGTACTTTTCTTCTTCGAGGCCGAGCGCATCAAAAATCGCATTGGATTTCTCAATCAGCCCCAGCCCTTTTTCCCATTCATCGGTTTGCAAATACAAGCTGCCCAAATCACCGTAAGCCCACCCCATGAGAATCTGATGCTTATGTGCTTCTGCGATCATCAATTGTTGAAAGACTAAATCGGTTGATTCCGCGTTATCACCCAGATAACTATACACACCACTTAAAGCACTTAGGGCGTAGGCTTCTTCTATGGCTAACCCGTGCGTACGGGCAGTAATGAGCGATTGTTGAGCAGGGACACTCGCCTTAGCGTAGTTCCCAAGGCGTAAATAGCTGTCTGCCATGTGGTACAAGCTTTTTGACACACCCACCCAATATTCGCTTTGCAAAGCCATACGGTGGGCGTCTTCAGCCAGTTGGATGACATGTTGGTAGTTATCATGGCGAATGCTTTCAATCTGCGCCAATAGGGTATCAACCATTTCAATCTGGTTGAGGGCCTCCTGCGTTGCAGATGGGCTATTTTCAGACATGCGTAATCTTTCTCAAAGCAATCCGCATTACTAAGCGGTAAAGCTTAAAGGAATGGTGGGTTTATACCTGTGTCACCAATAATATTCTATGTTGATATAGCTAGGCAATATGATAAAGAGTTTGTTAAGTTAGCGTATTTATATAGACCTTTAGTCCACTTCCTTCTCTACTCAATTATGAACAATGTGCAAAATGGTTGACAATTCAGCTTCGTATCACTACAATATGCACAATTAAATTTATTTAACTAAATCACATTTCT
>JAPUDW010000169.1 GCA_027492915.1 Bacteroidota bacterium
AGTACACTATCGAGAATACTTTTCTGCCACGCATTTGCTATTCCCAGAATGCATTCGCTGTTATACTACTCTACGTAACAGGAGCAATGACCTATGCGTAAAGTCGTATTCTGGCTGCTGGTTTTTTTAACCACCCTTTCTCTTTCGGTTGGTATTGTATTTGCACAGCCCATACCACAGGGCAGTGTGCAGATCGTCGTTAACCGCGACAATGTGAATATACGCATGTCCCCCGCCCTCGGTGCTGATCTGGCGGGTACGGTGAATGCGGGTTATGCGACGGTCGCAAACGGTCGCAGCCCGGATAACCAATGGTTACGCATAGACTTTCAGGGGCAAGAGGCGTGGGTCGGCGTGCCGGTCGTCAGCGTTTTGCAAGGCGACATCGCTGCACTGCCCATCGGTGACCCGCGCAGTATACCCTACGGCGGCTTCGAAAGTCCGCGTTCCGGCCCCAGCGACGCAAGCAGCCCCGTGAGTGGGCGCCTCGCAAACAGCGGTCTGCGCCTGCGTGCGGGTCCAAGCACCGCATATCCGGTACTGGCGAACCCGCCGCGCTACAGCGTGTTTCCGGTGACGGGGCGTACCGCCAACAATGCGTGGTTGCAGATCAACTTTGAAGGCACACTCGGCTGGGTGACATCGGGGTTTGTCGAATTCCAAAATGGCGGGAACATCAATTCGGTGCCTGTCGACGGCATAACCGCGTCCGAAGCACCACGTTCGGCGGATACCCGCGACAATTACATCGGCATCCTACAACTGATGCTCGACCGTATTAATATCTCGCAGTCGGCGCTGGATTCTATTCGGGGCACATGGACGACAGTGGCGCTGGGTGAACGTTCGGCTTGCCAAAACTTCCCACCACGCCCGACGGACATTAACATCCCGAACCCGATTCTGGCGGTGTTTAATGAAACGTTGGAACCGCTGCGTGTCGATTTCAACAGCGCTATGTCCAATCTGCGTTTGGCGATTGACCTGTGGATTGAAGCCTGTGGTCAGCCACAGCCGCCAAATGGTGTGGTCGGTCAAGCAACGGTGGTGGGTGCGCTCAACGCTGTGCAAACCGCCGACACGCTGTTCGCGGATTTGCGCCGCCGCTTAACCGCACTCATTCCGAGCTTCGAGCTTGCGGGTGACGAATGCTTGTTCACCTATAAGGAACAGTTCGACATCCTCAAAATCATAACCAAAGGTCAATTGGTGCGCGACCAACTGTCGCCGCGCAAGACCGTAACCGGCTACTGCTTCGACGCGGTGGCGGGTGATTCGATCCGCGTGGAAATCGCTGAAATTAAAGGCAACCTATCGCCGCTCATTTCGATCAGCCCGATTGACAACCCAACGAACTTCCTCGGTGTAGGGCGCAACCTGCTGGACGAACGGGTAATTACGGTCGGCCCGATTATTATCACCACCACCGGACGTTACCTGCTGGTCGTTGCTGATGAACAGGAAAACCGCCAAGAGGCGCTCAACAGCGATTATGCGCTGCTGCTGACGAACCTCGCGGGTGTAACCGTCGTTAACCCCGGTTTGGGCTTCGACCCTATAACCGGTCAGTTGATGGTCAACCCGCCGCTCGATCCGGGTGTCATCAATACTATCGTCATTACGCCAGTTACAGGCGGCGCGACCAGTAATGTTTGTCCATCGTTGGCCTTCCTTTGCACCCAGCTCACCTGCTCGCAAGCGGCAGCGTGCTTGGCAGCAGGGAACTTCAGCCTCGACCCTGACGGCAACGGTGTAGCCTGCGATGTCGGCGCAATCTGCGTGCCCGGTTAAGCCTTCGCATCATATCAAATAAAAAATCGCTCCACATTCGGAGCGATTTTTATTTGGGCGAGAAGTAAAATGGGAGGGTCTCAGAGGGTGTTTAAAAAGGTTGTCATGCAGCCTAGCGTACCCCCTCATCCCCAGCCCTTCTCCCCCATAGTAATAGGGGAGAAGGGAGAAAATACGCGGGACGGCCACCGGTCTTTGCCTACGAAAATGTGTTTACGGTCGGTGGCGCGGAGGGCGCAAACCTTACGCCCCTACAGAATGATCATCTGACCTTCGATTAGACCGATTGTGACAGTACCGCCAGCACGGTGGGCAATAACTGTTTCTTGCGCGACATAATCCCCGGCGCGTCGAGCGTATCATCATCGAGGCGTGGGTAAGGCAGCGTGGCAATCACCCGCCCCTGCCCAGCGACGACTAACCGGCTGTTGCCGAGTACGACGTCAGTCACCATGAGCAGCGCCAACGTCAACTTTTGCGTCTTGACCATATCCTCCAGCGCCACCCGCACCGCATCTAAACGCGGCGAGAGTTCAGACAGGTTCGCGACCTCAACCTGAGCGATACCGACCTTCGCACCATTGCTCTCGTAATATTTGATGTCAGTATTGACGATTTCTTCAACCGGACGCATCCCCAACCCCGCACCCGCTGCCAATAACTGCTGACCGTATTCGCTGATGCTCGCCATTACTTTGGCTTCGCCTTCGCGCGGCCCTGCCAACTTCGCCATCACAGCCAACTTCATCGCAGCTTGACGGTCACGCTCGGTGGCGGTGGGCGAACGGAAGATCAGCGTGTCCGACAGGATACCCGATAGCAGCAAACCGGCGATACCTTCAGGGAACTTGACATCTTCCTCAATGGCGCGTTCGGCGACCAGTGTGGAGCAGCTCCCAACGGGTTCGATATGGAAGCGAATGGGAACAGCAGTGGGCATCGAACTCAGGCGGTGATGATCCAGCACTTCAACTACTTCAGCCTCCTCCAAACCGGGGACAGCCTGTTCGAGTTCGTTGTGGTCAACCAGCACGACCTTGCGGCGCTGTGGCGAGAGCAAATACGATTTACGGCACAGGCCTCTGTAATATCCATCTTCATCGACCACGATAAACTCGTCATGGTCGGAGCGTAACACTTGGCTCATGACATCACGGATGTATTCTTCGCCTTGCAGGATAATGGCCGTGGTATCCACCGCCGACTCTGCCGAACGGTCAAATTCTTTTGCCAGTGCCAGCACCGAAGTGGAGCTAAGGGCGTCGGCCATCGTCGCGAATAAACCCGCGCCAGAAATCAATCCGATAGGCTTGCGATTTTCATCCAGCAGAGGTGCGGGACGGCGAGTACGGGCGATACTCTGGCAGGCTTCGAGCAGCGTTTGCTCGCGGTTGAGCGACGGCATACTTTCAACAAGGTCATCCACACGGGTGCGCACATCCGTCACCAGCGTGGGAGGCTCAACCTTAAAATATTCGAGTGCAAAAGCGGTTTGAGCATTCACCTGCCCGACACGACCTGCCACATATTTTTCGGTGCCAACATGTTCCAATAACCAAGCGTAACCAATGGCCGAGGCAATCGCGTCCATATCCGGGTTGCGATGTCCGATCACCACTATTGTTTCAGCAGAAGTTGCTATGATATTCTCCTCAAGCGCTTTATCGTCTTGTTTCTGATGGTTAACCCTCATTCGAGGGACGGTATTGATAACTTCATCATAATTGCATTTCGGATTGCAATCAACACTATTCTAAAGGTGTGACATTGCCTACACCTAAATCAAAACAGCCATCTTTACAACCCGCCCATCACAACCTTTCATGCGGCTGCATGAAGTGCAAGCGGCTGTTCATCGATTATCGTAAGTCGGGTGGAGATACGTTAAACTCCGCCAACATCTGTTCGCACGCACGGAGATCTCTATCATGACTGTTGATCTCAAGCCCCTATCCCCTGCCAACCCTGACTATTTGGAACGCTTCCTAAAAGACGTGAGCGCACCGGATTCCACGCCGCTTGATCCCCAATTCGTCGAGGTATTTGCCGAAGGTACGCCGACCAGCCGGTTGATCGTGCTGCTGCCGGGGTCGTACATCAAAGTGCAGTACATGACGGATTTTGCGCACGGATTGAGCCAACAGCTACCCGACGCGCGTGTCATCGGTATCAATTACCCGTCGCGGCGGGATGAGTACAGCGTCGAGCAAATCGACCAGTTCAAGCTGATCGATTATGTGCGCTGGGTGATGCAGCACCTAGCACACGAAGCACAGGGGCGCAGCGTAACACTCATCGGGCATTCGTTGGGGACAATCATCACGCAAATGGTACTGCTCGTTTATGCAGACCAATCACCCGCAGCCTACAAAATCGACTCGGCTATTATTCTCGGCGGCGGCCCGCCAAAAATAACGTGGCGCGATTATCTTGAAACTCTGCCGCACCTCAACACCGTATCGGTGGTGATGAAAATGGTACGCGACCCGAAAGCATTCGCGTTTGGTGAGGGCATGGCTCAGACGCTGCATAGTGACAAACGCTGGCGTGATTTGCACGACCGTCACCTGATCTATACCGAGTCAAGAACGATTATGCGAGAAACATTCACAGGGCGGGATTACACGTATGTCCCTCACACACTGTTAGATGCACAGGGGATTAAAGTGTTTGTCCTTGGCGGCGACCGCGATTTGTTCGTGACCAAAAGCGCGATTTTACGGGCAGCAGCACAGTGGGGCGGCGATCACCGCATCCTGCCGATGGAACACACCGGCCTCGTGTTGGACGAGACGGGTGTCGAGGTGGGCGGTATAGCAGCGGAGTGGATACAAACGACCGTAGGAGGCAAGTGAATGATGAATCAAAAACGGAGGCTGTCACGCCCCCGTCTTTTCTCGACTATTAACGATACGAGAGATTAACGCACCGGCAGGACGTACTCATTGCGTGTCCACAGGCGCGTCACATTACCTTCCGCGTCGGTTTCAAAACGGGCGATTTCCCACGGGTTGCCGGGTTCTTTGAGGGTGAATTCGTTGGGATTTTCGGTCGGTTCAAGCACCGTAGGCGGCATCATCACAAAACGCGGTGATGCCATTAGCAATTGCTCCCCGCGTACCATCACCACCAATTCGCCCCAATCGCCAAGGTAGGTACCAGCAAAACGCTGCCATTCAGGCTTGGCTTCCGGCGCTTTCGGCTTCACGATCTTGAGGATTTCCGGCAGCACCAATTTATAAGTGTTTTCCACATACTCATACGGCATACTGTCCAGACTGTTGGTGAGTATTATCACACCGGTGTTATGTTCACGGCACATCATGAATTGGGTTAAGTAGCCTTTATAACCGCCTGAATGTCCGCTGATCGTCCAGTTACCGATGCGCTGAATAAACGTCCCCAGACCGTACCCCCCTTGCCAATCTTTATTCAACCACTCGATCTGGTGCATTTCGCGCAGCGAGTGTTTCGATAAGATCGGGGTGTCTCCGGTACTCAAGTGAAAACGTGCATACTTGGCAAGGTCATTCACCGAGGATGCCATGCTGGCGGAGGCCGAAAAGCCTTTGGTTTCGACGAAGGGCGCTGCTTTGCGCTGGTGCTGTTCGTCCTGCCGATAGTAGCCAAAAGCAAAGTCATCTTCGGCTTTGGTCGGTGCGACGACGGTATTACGCATCTCAAGCGGATCAAGAATATGCTCTTGAATGTAGGTCGCCCACGCTTTCCCACTGGCCGTTTCGACAACCGCGCCCAATAAGCTGTAACCGAGGTTGGAGTAGCCGAATTCTGCAAGCGGTGGGTTAACGGGTTTACGCTGCTGGGTCGTCGTCACCACCTCATCCCACGCTTGAAAAACATCATCCGTCCAGTGAGGAACACTGGCATCACGCGGTAAACCGGAGGTATGTGCCAACAAATGGCGCAAGGTGATGGGTGGTGCGCCTTCATATTGAAGTGTGAACCACGGCAAATACGCAGAAACCGGATCATCCAACCGTACCTTACCCGCATCCCGTAGTTGCAAGATGGCTAAGGCGGTAAAGGTCTTGGTAATGCTGGCAATACGAAAGCGCGTATCCAGCGTAATTGACTTCTTCTCATCAATGTCGCCAAAGCCGTAACCACTCCCCCAGATCAGTTCGCCATCGTGAACGATACCGGCTGCCAAACCGGGTAAATGACGTTCGTGCAATTGCAGGCTAATCCACTTATCCAGCAGCCCAACCGTCGCTAACAAATCGGGATGCTGCGTCACAAAATCGCTTTGTACTATGCGGCTCATGTTGTCTCCTAAGATTCATGCTGCGGCGTGTGACCGCAAATGCTATATCGTTCCTGCCAGACACGCCACATCCCGCGCGGGTGAAATGGTACAACTTGTTTGAAGTGTTCTATGAATCAAAAACGGAGGCAGCACTGCCTCCGTCTTCTTAATCTAAATATGCAACAGATGAATTAGGCGCGTCCGACAATATCAACCAGTGCTACGCTGAAACCCGGCAGCACATCCCCACCGTCCAGCACCCCATTCACATTAAGGTGCAATGGCTGCTCCATATCGGGCGCGTGAACGGTCGCTTTGCGGCGCTGCGGGTCAATCACCCAAATGAGGCGAATGCTATCCAGCAGATAGGCATCAATTTTCTCGTCGAGTTCGCTAACTTTATCGTTGGGTGATACGACCTCGATTACCAAGTCAGGAACGAGAGCTAAGGGGTGGTTTTGATAGTCAGGCATGCTGTTTTTATAGTCTGCTATGCGGTTCCCTGAAAACACCATCAAATCCGGAATACGTGATCCAGTCACCCAATTTGTATCAATGCGATCAGGCATGATAAATGTAGTTTCTGTGTAAACCTCACCATCGCCCTTTAGCCGCGTAAATTGGTACAACAACACAAACAGTAAACGAATAATTTCACTGTGACCAAATACATTCGGCAATTTAATTCTCCGTTCGCCATTGATGAGTTCAAAAGGCTGTGTTTCCGCCGCTTCCAAAAACTCGTTCAGCGGCATCCCAACTTTGGTTTGGAGAAGTGTCATATTGGTTCACTCCTGCTGCTTATATCGCCTTTATTATAGTGGAAAATCCGTCCATCATCTCTGACTTGCAATACCAAATAAAAACGGAGGCAGCGCTGCCCCCGTCTTAAACTGTCAACCGAAACTGTGAACTACCGACTACACCAGCATCCGCATCGGGTTTTCGAGCAGCGTCTTGAAGGCTTGGAGATACTGTGCGCCTTCCGCGCCGTCACTCACGCGATGATCAACGCTGATGGTGACCTTCATGCGATTGCCTATGCCCAGCGTACCATCGGCCTTGACCACCGGCACCTTGCTCGCCGTACCAATTGCGAGAATACCCGCTTCCGGCGGATTAATGATCGCCGAAAAATGCTCGACGTTATACGCACCGAGGTTGCTAACGGTAAAGGTCGCGCCGGTAATATCTTCCGGCTTGATCTTGCCTTCACGCGCACGGGCAAACATCTCTTTATTCTTAGCGGCCATCGTCCCCAACGACACCTTATCGGCATCCTGCGCCACCACGTTAATCAGCCCGCCCTTCGGCAAGGCCACCGCGATACCGATGTTGATGCGCTTGTGGCGCACAAAGCGGTCGCCGTAGTAGTGCGTGTTCAGGTTCGGGAATTGGCGCAGTGTCAGCGCGGTCGCCTTCACCACCATATCATTCACGCTGATCTTGCTCTCTTCTGGCAAGCCCTCGTTAATCTGCTTGCGCAGCGCTAACAAAGCCTCGACATCAACATCAGTCGTGACATAGAAGTGCGGTATCCACTGCTTGCTTTCAACCGTCACTGCCGCGATACGCTTGCGCATGTTCGTCAGGTCGATGTACTCGACATCCGGCCCTTCGGCAGGCAGCTTACGGGCAGGCGGGGCGCTCAAACCACCGCTGGCAGCAGCCGGTGCAGCGTCGGCTTGTTTGGCTGGTGCGGCAGCCGGTGTAAAGCCCTCGACATCTTCCTTCGTGATACGTCCATTGGGGCCGGTACCTTGTACCTGCGCCAAATCAATACCTTTTTCTTCGGCGATTTTACGCGCAACGGGTGAAACTTTAAGTCGTCCGTCGTCGGTAGTGCTGCCGTTCGATGGCGGCGCACCGTTAGTACGGGCAGCGTTGCCAGCAGGCGCGCCGGGGGTCGCGGCCAAAACGAGCGGCTGCTTGGCAGGTGCGGCCTCGGCGGCTTTTTCTTGCGCAGGCGCTTCGGCAGGAACAGCTTCCGCCTGTTTAGTCTCAGCAGCAGGCGCGGCACCACCTTCGCCAATGGTGCCGATTGCCTGTCCGGTTTTAATCTCGTCACCCGGTTGGACGCTGACGGCGCTAATTACACCCGACTCGGAGGCTTCGATCTCAACCGTTGCCTTATCAGCTTCTACCTCGGCGATTACATCACCTTTATTGACACTCTCACCAACATTTTTCAGCCAGTTGAGCAGTGTACCATCCATCGAAGCAGTAATCTGACTCATCTAGAGTACCTCTTTCACCGCTGCAATAACTTTTTCGGTGCTGGGGAGCGCCATCAGTTCAATATCGCGGGCGTAAGGCATCGGCACGTCCATCGTGCTCACCCGCTTGACTGGCGCATCCATATAATCGAACATGTTTTCCTGAATTTGCGCAGCGATTTCGCTGCCGAAGCTGAAGTGTGGAAGCGACTCTTCCACCACCACGCAGCGGTTGGTTTTCTTAAAGCTGTTGAACACCGTTTCCATATCCAACGGACGCAGCCAGCGCATATCCACAATTTCACATTCCACGCCATCTTTTGCCAGTTCGTCCGCCGCGTGCAGCGACCATGTTACGCCGCTGCCGAACGTCACAATCGTCACATGTTTCCCTTCGCGCTTAATGTCAGCCTTACCAATCGGCAGAACAAAATCTTCATCATCCGGCACCGGCCCCGGCTTGGAATACAGCGAGATGAACTCGGTGAACAATACGGGGTTGTCGTCACGAATGGCGGCCTTCAACATCCCTTTAGCATCACGCGGGGTCGAGGGGCAGCCGACGTACAAACCGGGGAAATGCGCGAAAATTGGTTCCGGCGTGTGCGAGTGGGTAGCAGTCGCTTGATCCCCCCAGCCAGTCGCCGCGCGAATCACCAACGGCACTTTAAATTGGCCGTCGAACATATAATGAATTTTCGCCGCGTGGTTAACGATAGCATCCAGCGCGAGGAAAGCGAAATTGATAGTCATCATTTCAGCGACCGGACGTAAGCCCATCATCGCCGCGCCGACTGCCGCGCCAGCAATTGCCATTTCGGTAATCGGCGTATCTTTAATACGCTTGGGGCCGAATTCTTCCAGCAAGCCCTGTGTAACACGGTGCGTCCCGTTCCAGAGGCCTACTTCTTCGCCCATTACAAAAACTTTTTCGTCACGGAGCATTTCTTCGCGAAGCGCCATCCGTAACGCCTCGCGCATAGGTCGGTTTCGTTCTGCCATTGGTAATCCTAGTCGTTAGTCTGTAGCCAGAAACTATACGTATATGTTGTTAATCAGGTCTTCGTAGGTCGGTACAGCGCTGTCCAGCGCATACTGTGTGGCTTCATCGACATTCGCCGCAGCTTCCTTGTCGATTGCGTCCAACTCTTTAGCGATGCCCTTGTACTTACTTTCCAGCGTGTGCTTCAAAATAGTAATCGGGTCTTTGTTATCAACCCAATCTTTCAGTTCATCCGCCATACGCTTGTCGTAGGTCTTGTCGGAGACACCGTGACCCTTATAGCGGTAGGTCATGGCTTCGATCAGCACAGGGCCGGTCGTGCGGGCATAAGCCACTGCTTCGCTGACAACCTTGTGGACTTCGATCACATCCTGCCCATCTACACGCCCGCCGTCCTTCATGCCGTAAGCAATAGCGCGTTTGTGCAGTTCAACCTGACCACTGGAGTCTTCGATACGGGTACCCATGCCAACCAGATTATTTTCGATAATCCAGACGACCGGTAAGTCCCAAATCTGCGCCATATTCAGCGCTTCATGGAAGTAACCATTGTTGGTCGCCGCGTCACCGATGAACGAAATAACCACTTCGTCGGTGTCATTGTAACGGCAGGCCAAACCCATGCCCGTCGCCAGTGGCAAATGCCCACCAACGATGGCATAACCGCCCCAGAAATTGTGTTCGCGGGAAGCGATGTGCATCGACCCGCCCTTACCACCGCTGGTACCGGTTCGCTTGCCCATCATTTCAGCCATGATCGGCTTGGTATCAACGCCCCGCGCGATGGCAATACCATGATCGCGGTAGGCGGTGATGATATGATCACTCGGCTTCAGTGCGGCATTTGCGCCCACACCGACGGCTTCGTGACCGCTGTAGAGATGCAGGTACACGCCCGTAATTTTCTTTTCACGGTAAAGCTCATCACAGCGTGTTTCAAACAGGCGAATGAGAACCATCTGCCGATACCATTCCAGCAGGGTTTCCTTTTTCAGTGTTGCCATGAAATACCTCGTCAACCAACAGGACGGGTTACGAACCCGACCAGCCGCATAATGCTCATTATTGTAGTCTAGAAAATGCAATTCGTGTACCGCCGAAGTGTACCGCAAAAAGAAATTGCTGCGCAATTACTTTAAGCACCGTCTTATCCAACCCTGACCTTCGGCTTGCACCCCGCTTACCGGTTGCGTGTTACAATCGCTTCATCAGCAGATCATCAGGAGGGCATAACGATGGCAGACGAGAAAAAGTCCGGTGAAAGTGGCAAACCAACCGGCGGGCAAACCGCAGGCACCAAAACGGTTTCCGGCGGCGGTGGCACATCCAAGTCAACCGGAAAATCGGGCGACAAAAAGAAGAAATAGCGCCTCCTACTCAATAGGGCGCATTAACTGACCATGCGCCCTCTCATGCCACGCTTATTGAATTTCCCACAGTGTATAACCATCGACATCGTAAATCTTCACGGCATCATCCTGCCATTTGGGCGACATCGCCGAATCGCTGAATAATGCTTGTTCCAACGGGCCATAAAAAATATAGCGGATGTTGACCGACTCGTAGAGTGTGCGGCGTTCGTCCGTTGTAAGTTGGTCGGCGAAGAAACGGCGTATCAGAGCGTCTTTCTCGGTTGAGTACACCGTTTCCGGCCCATGCCCCACATACGGGCGCAGGTTTGTATAGGCAGGGATCAGGTTGCCAGTGTCGATGTCAATCTTTGTCGGGAACTTATCGGTATCGAAAGCCGTTAGGATGACACTATCGGCAGGTGTATTCCGGTTCAACCAATTCAGCGCGGCGATTTCGGCTGTCGGGCGAAAAATCGGGCGCGACTGCCCCAGCGCACCGAAGAGAATACCGATGAACAATAGTAAGCTGCTGAGCGACATCACCACCACGGCTGGGCGGTAGAGCCGCTTCCAACGGCGCTGACGCAGCATCAAACGCAAACCGACCGCCGCTAAAATTGCCAATGGCACGATCACTGCTTCCGCCATCCGGCGCTGCACATTCAAAAACGGCAGATACACAAGAATGATGACGATTGGCGGCCAGAACAGCAGGCCAAAATGCGAAAGGTGCTGTGTAGACAGCTTACGCCACAGCCAGCGCCGAGCGACCAACGCACACGCGACCAGCAAGCCATAAGCCGCAGCGTAATGCAGCGGATGCGGCGACATCAAGATATTTTGGGATGACCAAACCGCGAAGATGGGGTTTGCTGAAAAAGCGTAAGCAAAGTAAGCGAACACCGGCAGCGTCAGCCCTGCGGCAAGCCCGCCCACGACCACCAATTCGGACGGAAAGCGGCGGTATGCGATCCATAAGGTCAACCCCCACGCCGCCAGAATAACGTAGATAATCGGCAGGTAAAACGGCACGGCAAGACCGACGACTACCCAGCAGACAGCAGCCAACACCGCGAAAAGAATCATCTGGCGGCGAGTACGTTCCTTCTGATGGATGTAGAGCGCTTTGAACAGCAGCAAGAAACCGCCGAGGAATGCAGCACGCGCCAATGCCAGATGCGGTAAGCCGAGCAAAATGAGACTGCTAAAGCCTTCAGGGATAAAAAATTCGGGTGGCGGTGAACCAAGCCAATTACTATTGATGAACGTCAACAACCAGCCGAGGCCGCCGCCAATGGTCGCCAACAGCAGCGCTAGAAAGCGTGTGCGCGGCTGTTTGATGAAAGCCGCGATAAATCGGTACAGCACGACAATCAACAGCGTGTTGAAGATCGCCTGCATGACGTGGTAGGTTAGGGTGAGGGCTGGAAAAAGCGCGGGGTCACGGTCACTGATGAATCGCCCGACCAACCACCCCGGCAGAATGTAGGGCAGGTAAACGAATGGCGCGGCGGCATGAGGTTCGGGCGTGTAGAACAGGTAAAAGTCGAGCAGCCCCCGCGCACCGAGGCGCATCTTGCCCACATAAGAATTGCCGTCCTCCACGCCGAACAAAAAGCCGCTGAACGCCCACTGATTATTCTGACTGAGATACGCCACTGCATAAGGCAGCGTCGTCAGCACGACAATGAGCAGCGCGTAGAGCAGGACGTTGCGCCATTCGCGGCGGGTGATACGTACTTTATTCACAAAGCCTCACGATTTAAAGCAGGAAATAAGGCGCGGCATAAACAAGTGAAAATGGGCTTTGGGTTTCCCACAAATACCCTGTGTTGTAAGGTGGAATAATATAATTTTATAGCCTAAGCAAATGGGGGCTTCGTTAAGGAATTTGGGGAGGCTTGCGGATACGATGACCGATTGTAGGGGTTTACCAGCAGCAAACCCCAATAGGCGACTTATCGACTAGAAGGAGCTGCCGTTTCAATCGCGTCCCAACCGGAGCCGTAATCGCTGCGTCCTTCGTTATAACCGCCATAGTATGATCCCCAGTAGAGCGACGGATCATAGACAGGTAACTGGCGGCTCACACGGTCAAGCTCCAACCACGCATTCATACGGCTGGCGTTGAGCGAAAATGGAAGCTGCTGCCCAAGTTTGACCTCGCCTGACAAATCTTTCAACTGCTTGGCTAACCACTGCCTCGACCATGTATGCACCTCGCTGCCTGCCTCCGATTCTTGCCACAACGCCAAAATCGGTGACACCGCATCCGGTGAGAGAATGTTCAAAAAGGCGATGTCGAGTTCCTGCCCATCGTGATAACGGGCGATGTTGCGGTCAGCAATATAATGATCAACATTCATGACATTCAGCGTCACCAAATAACCGATGATCGCCAGCACCATACCCAGCGAGAAAATATTCATCCGCAGCCGGAACACCGCCAGCACGAAAAAGCCAAACAGCACACCCAACCACAGCATGAACACATGCGTATACACCCGCAGTTGGGTAAAGCCGAACGCTTCTTCGTACAACCACATGCGCTGCGAGGCTGACACCAGCATGATCGTGGTCAGGCCGACGATCAGCAGCGCCAACACACGAAAGATATTATTTTCGCGCTTGCCCTGCCGCACACTGATGTGATCCAGAATGAGCGATAAACCGAGTGTCATCACCGACACCGCCACCAATTCAAAGAAGCCGCGCCGCGCATATTGGGCGTAGCTGATGCTGCTGAGTTCCAATGTGCGCTCGCCACCAAAGAAGTAAGCGAACTGCACCACCACGAACGCCGCGAACAACGCGACCACGCTGCCCATAATAATGCTGGTTTCGACCATGCTCAGCTTGAAGCCCGGCTTGGCTTTGGGTTTATCATCGGTGATGAGCGCATCTTCATCATCGGTTTCATCCGTACGCGGCGGCACAACCACGATTGCCGGCGCAGCCTGCCGCATCAAGCCGTAGCCGAGTGACCCCGTAACCGCAATGCCAAAGGCCGCCGTGACAATGCCGCGCGTCAGGGTGTCGCCCATCAATTCAAGACCTAACGCCCGCCGAACACCTTCAAATGCCTGATTAACGTAGCTGGCGAATACCGCGTCCGCCGACCCCAGCAGCACCGCGAACACCAGCACAATCGGCAGGGCGAATATGCTCCCGCGCAGCACCGCCGCCAATACCCCGCCCCGCTGTTGGCGCTTCTCACGCAGCCATTCCCACGCTTGCAGCCCTTCGCCCAGCGCGGCAGGCATCACCATAATGCCCGTTTCGAGAACCGCTTTCGTATGTTCAGCCAGCGGCTCGGTATCCATCGCGTTCGTCAGCGGCAGATAATATAAGCCGATTGCCCCCAACGTCAGTACCGCGCCGACATTCAGGGCGACGATCAGTTCATCCGCGCGAACTGCCACCATCACTGCGCAGAAAGCCAGCGGCAGCAGCACCCACAGGTTGCGCCAGTTCATCGGTCGGCGGGCAGCGCGTCCCAGCAGCAGCACCAACCCCACCGCTACTAAAATGTATATTGGAAAGGAAATACCGATACTACGATTGTAAAAAAGAATATTGCCGAGCAGCCCCATAACCACGCCCGCGATAACCGCCGCTACCGCAAAGGAACGTCGTTCCATAGCCCCTCACTTTCGCCCGATAAACATGAACCCGATGCATAGACTTATGCTCATCTTATGAAGTTCCCGCCTGCCACCGCTATCCCTCAATCTTGAGGGGACAGTCGTTATTGCTCGCACATCATACAAATCTAAGGGGGTGTTTTCCTCAACACCTTGCCCGCCGATTACCCTCCGCAGCCAGCAATTGACGGCATGACTGCGCCTGCGGTATGGTTGAAGTCTGATCTCACACGGAAGGCATAACACCATGAAAACCATTGGCTTACTTGGCGGCATGAGTTGGGAATCATCACTCGAATACTACCGGATCATCAACGAGGAAACCAAGCGGCGGCTCGGTGGGCTGCACTCAGCGGAATGCTTGCTGTGGTCGTTCGACTTCGCCGAAATCGAGGCGCTGCAAATGGCGGGGGATTGGGACGGCGCGGCAGGGCGCATGGTCGCCGCAGCGCAATCGCTCGAACGCGGCGGGGCGCGGGGCATCGTCATCTGCACCAACACCATGCACAAACTCGCGCCGCAGGTACAGGCCGCCATCAGTATCCCTATCCTGCACATCGCCGACACCACCGCACAGAAAATTTGTGACGATGGGCTGCAAACCATCGGCCTGCTGGGGACACGCTTCACGATGGAGCAGGACTTCTACAAAGGCCGTCTCATTGACAACTTCGGCCTCAAGGTGATTACCCCGAATGATGCCGACCGCCAGATTATTCATGACGTGATTTATGATGAATTGTGCCTTGGTAATGTGCGCGACACATCTCGCTCTGACTACCTGCGCATTATGGACGACCTGACGGCACGCGGGGCGCAGGGGGTGATCCTCGGCTGCACCGAAATCACACTGCTGGTCAAGCCGGAACACACATCGATCCGCCTGTACGACACCACGCTCTTACACGCGCTGGCAGCAGTCGATTGGGCGCTGGGTGAGGGTTAAACGGTTAAAAGGGGAAGTTAAACAGTAGCGGTCTTAACATAAAATATCTTTGCGTCCTTGGTATCTTAGCACCTTTGCGTTAAAAACCTTGGCGGCTTGGCGGTTCAATGGCATTTGCATTACACCACCATCGCGCTGACCTTCGCCGCCATGTCGAGCATGGCATCCGGCCAGCCGAGTTCTTTACGGAGGAAGCGCGGCAGCAGGTAGCGCTCGTCGCGGCTGACGATGATCTTCCACATGC
>JAPUDW010000170.1 GCA_027492915.1 Bacteroidota bacterium
CCGTGAACAATAAGCCTTCACAGATACGGGCGATGTCTCCCCACAACGGTAGTGAGCCATGCTGCAAAACTGCACCACGGCGACGAAGCTGGGCGCTGCCGACAAGCTTGCGACCAGAAACGGTGATTTCGTAGTGGGAGGGGGTTTCAAAGCAGACGGGGCCGCTTTCCACCCGTTCAGCGCGTTTATCTGCCTGCGGGGATGCGCCCAAACTGACCAAGCCCGATACCAATGCGGCGCTAATCCGCTGGTAACTTTCGACCACCGTACCAGCGGCGAGATCATCGTCATCAGCAAGTGACAGACTATAAGTTAGCTCATCGGTGTGGAGGATGGCACGGCCTCCGGTGGGGCGGCGGACGACATCCCAGTCGAGATATTCTGTGCGGGAAAAATCCACATCGGTCACGCGCTGACCGTAGCCGAGCGACAGGCAGGCAGGCGACCATGCATACAAGCGCAGGGTTGGCGGCGACTGGCCTAAACCGACCGATTCCATGATGGCTTCATCGACCGCCATATTCCACGCACCAGCAGCAGGGTTATCGTATATCAAGCGCCATTGACGCATATTCCTACCCGACCTATACTTTACTTATGCAATGCTAACTATTCTACGAGTATTGACACCTATGCAAAATCCATCTGCACATGATGACCAACAAACGATGGTGAACAATCGTCCGGTCTATGTTTCGAACCGAGCTGCCAATTTGCCGCCTGCGCCGACGATGCCGAACACACCAGCCGTGCGTCAACCGTATTATAACGATGCGCTTCCTCCTGCCCCACCGCTGAGTGAATCCGCCGCGCGTGAGCGGATGCGCCGCCGACGGGTAACTTCGCGCAGCAAAGGCGGCGAGTGGGCATGGGTGGTGATCGCCTCCGCAATATTCGGTATTGTTATGGTGATGGGTTTTAGCGGCTTTGTCTTACTGCGTGCCTCGCAAAGTGAGCAGGAAATTATCCCGACGGCGATGATCGCCCTGCCCACACCGATTGAAGTCGCCAGCGCGAACGGCATCCAAACCGGACAGCAAATTACGCTCAGCGATGGGCGTAACCTGACCCTTTCGGCATGGGACGGGCAGACACGATTCACGGTGCTGATGGTGGGCTTGGACAGACGACCGGGGGAAACCGGTTTGGCTTACCGCACAGATTCGATGATGCTGGTGAGTATTGACCCGATCAACAAGACATTGGGTGTGCTGAGTATTCCTCGTGACCTGTACGTGGCGATACCCGGATACAGCGAACCGCAGCGTGTAAACACGCCGATGGTGCTAGGTGAACTCCAGCGCCCCGGTTACGGGCCGGAACTGCTCATGCAAACAGTGCAGTACAACCTCGGTATCCGTGTGCATGATTATGTCGCGATTGACTTCAACACCTTTATCTCGATCATTGATGCTATCGGCGGTGTGGACATTGATGTGCCGTATGCCATCAGTGACACCAGCTATCCTGACATGAACTATGGTTACGACCCGTTCTACATCAAGGCGGGGTTGCAGCATTTGGACGGCAAGACCGCGCTGAAGTATGCGCGTACCCGCCACGGCGACAGCGACTTTAACCGCGCTGAACGCCAACAAGCGGTGCTGTATGCAGTACGCGACCGTGTGTTGAGCCTCGATATGATGCCACAGCTTATCGCCCAATCGCCGACGATTTGGAACGCGATTAGTTCAGGCGTGAGTACAGGGTTGACCTTCGACCAGATGATTCAGTTGGTTTGGTATTTGAAGGATGTCGAGAAAGATAAGATCAATACGGGTGTGATCGACAACGCTTACACCGTGCCGTACATGACAGCCGGTGGTGCGGCGGTGTTGGTTCCCGACCGCGCACGGTTGGGCGACCTGATGGTTGAGGTGTTCGGCAGTAATTATTCGCAGTAGGAATATGTTGTTAAAGCGGGCTGGAAAAATCCAGCCCCTACAAATTTGGGTTTCAAAACCCTTTTAAGACCATTCCCTACAAGTAACCGCACATTACGACCCACATAACGGGTGAAAGAATCAAAAACAGCTTACTAGATTAGTAAGCTGTTTATTTTCAAGGATCCCGCTATGCCGTGTGCCGCGATGTTTTTGAACCTGCTTTCGCAGGGTGGGCACCTGACTGCTAACTTGGTCTTAACCGCGCAGGTCTATCACCGAATCATCAGACTTTTGGTGCCCGTCATATGGGTGTTGGCTCAAACGCATTGCGCCATCACGGGCACAGCAGGTAGGAATATTTATACCAGACCTACCCCTGACTGTAAAGGCTGACCTTAATCGCGGCGGTGGTCTTAACCAAGTCATAAAGAGCGTCTAATGACACGCGAAAATTAGGTGTTATAATCATCCGGTAATATCGACTTTCGACCGTTGGTTGGGGACAATGCCACAGCCAACCCTCTCAGTCCATCCGCATAAATTCACATAGGTAGAGACAAAGTATGACAGACCAAAAACCAAACACCCTTACTACAGCCTCAGGGTATCCCGTTAGCGACAACCAAAACTCGATTACGGCTGGCCCACGCGGCCCTGTGCTCATTCAGGACTTTCATCTGGTCGAGAAGCTGGCGCACTTCAACCGTGAGCGCATTCCTGAGCGCGTGGTTCATGCCAAGGGCGCGGGTGCTTATGGCACGCTGACCGTTACGGCGGACATCACGAAATACACCAAGGCCAAGGTGTTTAGCGAAGTGGGCAAGCAAACACCGTGCTTCCTGCGTTTTTCGACAGTCGGTGGTGAAAAGGGTTCAGCAGATACCGACCGTGACCCACGCGGCTTCGCGCTCAAGTTTTACACTGAAGAAGGCAACTGGGATATGGTGGGGAACAACACACCGGTGTTCTTTATCCGCGACCCGCTGAAGTTCCCTGACTTCATCCACACCCAGAAGCGCGTACCACAGACAAACCTCAAGTCAGGCACGATGAAGTGGGATTTCTGGTCGCACTCACCGGAAGCGCTGCATCAGGTGACGATTTTGTTTAGCGACCGTGGCACACCGGATGGCTACCGCCACATGGATGGCTTCGGCAGCCACACCTACAGCTTCATCAACGCGAATAACGAGCGCGTGTGGGTGAAGTTCCACTTCAAGACCAAGCAGGGCATCCAGAACCTTGCGGCTTCGGCAGCCGAATTGCTGGCGGGGCAGAACCCTGACTACGCGACGGAAGACCTGTTCCTCGCGATTGACGAAGGTAACTTCCCCCAGTGGACGTTCTACATTCAGGTGATGACCGAAGAACAGGCAAAGACCTTCCGCTACAACCCGTTTGACATCACCAAGGTTTGGCCGCACGGCGAATTCCCGATGATCGAAGTCGGCACGTTGGAACTGAACCGCAACCCTGAGAACTTTTTTGCAGAAGTGGAACAGGCCGCGTTTGCTCCGGCGCACGTTGTACCCGGTATCGACTTCTCGCCGGACAAGATGCTGCAAGCCCGTATCATGGCGTACACCGACGCGCACCGTTACCGTTTGGGGGCGAACCACGAAACACTGCCCGTTAACCGCCCGCATTCATCGGTCGAGAATTACCAGCGTGACGGTGCCATGCGGCATGACGGCAACCACGGCAGCAAGCTGAACTACGAACCGAACAGCTTCAACGGGCCGCAGCAAGCTGATGCGTCGTACAACCAAGCGCCCTTCCCTGTTGATGGTGATGGTGCGCGGTACAACCACCGCGACGGCAACGATGATTACACACAGGCTGGCGATTTGTTCCGGCTGCTGACCACCGAAGAAAAAGAACGCCTGATGGACAACATCGCGGGTTCAATGAAGGGTGTGCCGGAGTTCATTCTGGAGCGAGTGCTGGGTCACTTTGCCAAGGCTGATCCGGCATACGGCGCGGGAATTGCCTCACGCATTGGGCTGGCTGTACCGGCGCTGACCTAGATAGACAGTTTCATGAAGCCATCACAGGCGGGATTATAGTTAGAAACGGAGGAGGCGTGCCTCCTCCCTACAAAAACCCGCGCCAGACGAATGCAACATGAATCAAATATTTAAACAAAAAGGGACGGCTAACCGTCCCTTTTGCTTCATTCAATTCGCCTGTTTAGGCTTTTTCGTCTTCTTCCGGCGGCAGTACTACGCCGATATGCACTTCGTCCAACTGCTTCTGGTTGGCGGGTGACGGCGCATGAACCAGCAGGTCGGAACCGTTCTGGGTCTTGGGGAAGGCGATCAACTCGCGGATATTGGGTTCGCCGGTCATCAACATCACTAGACGGTCAATCCCCCATGCGATACCCCCGTGCGGCGGGACACCATACTGGAAGGCTTCGAGCATATGCCCGAACAACTTCCGTGCATGTTCGATGTCTTGACCGATCAGCTTGAAGATGCGTTCTTGCAAATCGGCCTTATGAATACGGATGCTGCCACCCGCGACTTCATAACCATTACAAGCGAGGTCGTACTGCTGACCGCGCACCTTGGACGGGTCGCTATCCATATACTGCACATCGTCCCAAACGGGGGCGGTGAACAAGTGATGTGAAGGGTCCCAGCGCTTTTCGTCCTCGTTCCACTCAACCAGCGGGAAGTCGTAAACCCAGACGAAAGCCAAAATGTTCGGGTCGCCGAGGTTTTGCTGGGCGGCGATGGTGCGGCGAACCGCGTCGATGACGGAATAGACAACCTTCCGCGCGTCGGAGATAAACAGCAGCAGGTCGCCCGGTTTGGCGTTGACCTTCTCAAACACGGCTAACTTCTGGTCGATAGTGAAGTATTTGCCAATCGGCCCCTTCACTTCATCGGTTTCATTTTCCGGCAGCGCCATCCATGCCAAGCCTTTTGCCCCTGCCCCACGAGCGAGGGCTTCGAGTTCAGCCGTATCTTTGCGCAACTGAGTACCACTGACCTTACCACCACCGGGGATGCAGATCACCTTGACAGGCTTACCTTCAGCGACGTTGTTCTGGAACACAGGGAAGGCGCTCTTACCCGCCAATTCGCTGATGTCGATAGCTTCGAGACCGTAGCGCAGGTCAGGCTTATCTGAGCCGTAGGTTTCCATCGCTTCGGTGAAGGTAATACGTTTGAAGGGCTTGAACAGCAGCTTACGATCACCAACGGTTTCGACCAATGCGGTCATCATATTTTCAATGAGCTGCATCACGTCTTCACGCTCAACAAAGCTCATTTCAAGGTCAAGCTGGGTGAATTCCGGCTGGCGTTCGCCACGCAGGTCTTCGTCACGGAAGCAACGGGCGATCTGGAAGTAACGTTCGTAACCGGAAACCATCAATAACTGCTTGAACTGCTGCGGGCTTTGAGCCAGCGCGTAGAACTTGCCGGGATGGTAGCGGCTGGGTACAAGGAATTCACGCGCACCTTCCGGTGTGGTCTTGAACAAAATCGGTGTTTCGATTTCGACAAAGCGTTCATTGTCGAGATAGTCACGCACGAACTTCACAATACGGTGACGCAGCACGATATTGTTCTGCATCCGTGGGCGGCGCAGGTCGAGGTAGCGGTACTCCATACGGCGTACTTCTTCAACATTTTCCTCTTTGTTGATGTAGAACGGCGGGTTCTTCGACGGATTGAGCAGCTTCAACTCATCGGCTGCCACTTCGATTGCGCCGGTGGGCAGTTCGTCATTGCTCGTGCCATCGGGGCGCGGACGCACTGTACCTGAGACCTGCAACACGAATTCGCTGCGGGCTTCGCTGGCGATGGCGTGAGCATTCGGCGAGGTTTCCTGATTAATCACCACCTGTGTAATTCCCCAGCGGTCGCGCAGGTCAATGAAGATGAGACCGCCCTGATCGCGGCGGCGATTGACCCACCCGGCCAGTGTTACGGCTTGCCCGGCATGTTCGGCGCGTAATTCCCCGCAGGTATGTGACTTCAACATGAGTGTAGCTGCTCCTCAACCGATACGTCTTTATACGCAATAAATAAGAATGGGCTACGCATGAGTTCATGGTTATTGTCCGTTATGGACTCATCACGCAGTCGGGAAAGGATAGCACGACTGAGGCGAGAAACAAATGGTAAGGTTAGGAGAATCAAACGCCGGAAAGTGAATTCCGGCGTGAAATCGAAAGGCTGCGGGTTTTAGCTGGCGGGGTTTAGGAAGCCGCCTGCAAGCTGGCGATCAATCCAGCGGGAGATGAACGGGTAGCGATAGTCGTGGCGGTTATAGGTTTGGTAAGCGGCAATCGTACCGAGGAGCAGCCCACCAATCGGCGCAAGAAACACGACCAATGCTAGCAGAATGCCAACGATGCCCCATAAAGGAACAAGAACAATACCCGCCAATACGAAAATGGCGAGTAAGGCAATAATCATACCTATTCCCCACGCCAACCCGCCGACAACCGCTAATGCGATGACGCCAACCGTCACAATGATTTGCAGCGCAAAGGCTTGCAAGGCATGAAAGACCACATAATCTGATTTTTTGCGGTACATCAGGTAAATGACCAGCGGGATAAAGATGCTGATGGGAATGGTGAAACCTGCCGTTAAGAAACCGCTGAACATGGTGACCCAGATGCTGGCGTGAGCAATAGAAGCCCACAACTTTTCCTCGTCCGTCACATTCATAGTGCTGTAGCTGCGCGGCATCACCTTGCGCTTACGCGGTTCTTGATAGCGCATTTCATATTCATACACCAGTTCATCTTCGGTTTGAGTACGCGATGCGGTTGAAAGACGAGAAACGCGCTCGTCTTCCACAGGGTATTTTGGATCATCACTCAGTCTCAAACCATCCTCGTGGAGCATTTATCAGTCTTTCGTCTACAAGTCTCAACAGACCAATTACAGAATACTCATTAATACGCATGAAACAATACAAGGTTGCACGGTGGATGTGATATACTGCCGCGCAGTTCAATGCGAATTGCCAAGCATACGCACGCAGAGCAGGATAGAATCAACGTGAGATTTTTTAGAGCAGACTTCACATTTAGCAAGCGTCAGATCGGCTGGCTGATGGTTACTGGCGGCGTACTGGTATTTGCTGGCATCATCGCACTGAATATCCTGCGGCAGAAACCCATCACGGAAATTGGCCCTGCCCAACAGCTCGTTTTTGCTCTATGTGCCATGATCGCGCTCATTGGTGCTACCCTCATTCCACTAGGTGACTCACCCGCATGATGCCCACTCGCCCAACCTTATATAACCGTATACACCGCACATTGATGGCGTTCGCGCTCGGCTTACTCGGCTTCTACTTCATTGTTTATGTGGTCTATGCGGTGAACCTGATCCAGTTTCCGTTTGACTACGATCAAGGTGAGGGGTTTGAACTGGTCGATACGATTATGTTCAGTCACGGGCAGTGGCCTTACCAAGATACCGAAGTATTCCCCTTTTATTCTAGTAATTACCCGCCGTTGTTCCATATTATCGCCGCACCGCTAGTTCCCATTTTCGGCACGAACTACGCTTACGGACGGTTCCTCGGCTTCTTGGGTACGCTGATTACGGCCTCAGCGATTGGCTATGCTGTTTACCGAGAAGGACGCAACCGCTGGATTGCCGTGCTTTCAGGACTGGCATTTTTGGCCTCAAACACGGTTTACCACATCGGGCCATTATTCCGGCAGCACGCGACGATGGTGTTGTTTGAAGTTGTGGCGGTCGTCATTCTGGCACACGCTAATGAGATCACCGATGTACGCAAACGGCGCTGGCGGTTGGCACTCGGATTGGGGTTGATCATCGCCGGGGGTTATACCAAACAGCTTGCGGTGATTACGGCGCTGGCAGCCGGTGTATTCCTGTTCATCCGGCAGCCGCGACGGGCGGTTATGTGGGGATTGATGGCAGCGGTTGCGGGTGTAGTGATCTTCATCGGCATCAATATGGTGACGAACGGCGAGTGGTGGCGACAGGCTATTCTAGCGAACGTCAACGAACTCAAAATAACCCAGACAATTGCCCTGTTCAAACAGTGGTTTGGTTTGCACGGATTCCTAATTATTCCCGCCGTTTTGCTGGTGATCTACGAATTGTATTGGGATCGACTGTCGCTGTACACGATCTGGTTCGTGCTGGCGGTGGGCATCAACGGCGCGGCATCCGGCACATGGGGCGGTGGCGACAGCTACTTTAGCACGGCGATTGCGGCGACCTGCATCCTCAGCGGCATCTTCGCGGCTCGCAGTGTAGCAGCAGGATGGAAGTTCCCAGCCAACTACCTGACACGCTATTTGATTAACCCATTTCGGCGTTATCAACATGGTATGATGGCAACAAGTTTAATCGTTATTCCCCTGCTGTACCTCGGCTACGGGCGGGCAGTGCTGCATATGCCCACCAACCTGCCGGTGTTCGAAACCATCGCACAGGCGCTCAACATTACGCCGAACGCCATGAACGGCTTTTACGATTCGGCACGCACGCAGGATGGGCAGTATGCGACCGGCTACGCGAACATCGGGCATTTGACCACACAGGCGGATATTGACGCGGGCTGGCGTATTGTGGAACTGGTACGCGCGAGTGATAAGCCCGTGATTAGTGAGGACGCAGCCTTCACCCTATTGGCTGACCGCCCTGCCATCACCAACCCGACTCAACTTCTCAACCTCGAAAAGAAGGGGTTATACAACGGCAGCGAGTTGGTTCGGATGTTGGATGCGCGTGAGTTCGGGCTGATTATTTTACGGGCGCAGTTTTACCCCGACGTGGTACTGCAAGCGATCAGCCGCGCGTATACACAGACCGACACGATCACGATGAACGGTTTCAATTATCTGATATTGGAACCAAAAGCAAACGAATAGCGTCCTCATTTGCGCCAATGTAAAGGCTGTTATATCCTGAGCATAGTTGCCATGTAGAGGATGTTGATACTGTATGCGTTCCAAACGACTCGCCGTTTTAATCTCGATTTGTGTCCTGTTGTTATCTACCCAAACTATTCTCGCCCAAGCCCTTGACTGTGTAACACTCGTCGAACAATCGCTGAACAATTTCGGCAGCAACTGCCGTGATCTAGACAGTGGAATGGTGTGTTACGGAAACCCCGCTGTACAAGCGGAAATCAACAGCACAAGTGTGGTTTCATTCTCGAACCCCGCCGACCAACTGCCGTTAAGTGCAGTGGCGAATTTGTCCACCTCCGGCGCGAACCCTACAACCGGCGAGTGGGGGCTGGCACTGGCGAATATAATCCCCGCCGATGCAACCGAAAGTGTTCAAATTGTCATGATGGGCGATGCGGCGCTAACCCTTGCGCCTACCGTACCAACGAGCCTGCAAATCCGCGGTGGTTTCGGGCCGTCATCGTGTGCCGAAGCCCCATCGGTGGTCGCAATTTCGACCGAACCGAATATTATATCGTCGCTCAAAATCAACGGCGTGGACATCAGCGCATTGGGGTTAGTGGTGTTCCAGCAAGAATCGGCCAACGCGATAAAGGCGCTCGTTTACAGCGGGTCGCTGACGATTACCGGCGGGGCAACCGCGATGGCGGGGCAAACCTTAGCAGGGGTGATGGACAACAACGGCACGATTTTGTTCTGGTCAGCGCCTCGCCCCAGCACCGAAGCCGAAGCACGCACCTTGAATGTGGCAGCAGACGCACTGAACCGTTTGGGGTTAATAGAAGCCACACCTGTACCACCACCAACGGCGACACCTCTCCCAACAAGTACATCAGCACCGAGTGTAAGTTGCGGCAGTGGCGTCACGCATGTGGTGCAAGCAGGAGAAAACTTGTTCCGCATCGCCATGCGCTACGGCACGAGCATTGATGCCATTTCGCAAGCCAATGGGCTGTCCAACATTAACCAGATTGTGGTCGGGCAAACGTTGGTTATTCCGTGCGGGGTAGACAGTGGCTCGCCCAGCACTGCCCCAAACAGCGGCGGCACAAGCAGTGAGCCGACCGCAGCACCCAGCGGCGACAGTACAACAGTGCCACAACCGACCGCCGCAGGGCCGGGAATGACGATTGACTGCACCGGCTTCAACGGGCAGCTACCAGCGGGAGCGCCACCAGAGTTCCAAGCTTTGTTCAACCAGTTCTGTCAATAAATTGTTTCCAGCTAAAGAGGTCGTTTATATGTCACGTCGAAAATTTACCTTCACAAGTTTGCTGGTCATGTTGGTGATCGGCACATTCAGCCTGCCCGTAATCCATGCTCAACCCACACTCAAAGAAACCGTGAGCGGCATTATCAACAGCATTTATGGAACCGGCGACATCAGCGTCATTGATACGCAGTTCGCGCCAACGTTTGTACGCCACCCTGCCGAAAGCGATATTAACGCGCTCAAAATATCAGCACTGTCACTGCGGGCGGCCATGCCTGATCTGAAAGCGGTCAACGAACTTATTTTGGTGGAGGGCAATTTCGCGGCGGCGCGGGTACGCTTAACCGGTACGTTTACGGGTGAGTTTGTATCGCCCAACGCGCTGCCGATTGCGCCCAATGGCAAGCTGATTGAATTTGCCGTACACCTGCTCTACCGTTTTGACGACACGGGAAAAATCGCCGAGGAGTGGGATGGGTTCGACAACCTCAATTTTCTCGGTCAACTTGGCGTTCTACCCTCGTTAGGCGTAACACCCGTCGCACCTGTGCAGTATCCGGCAGTCGTTGATGTCGGTATGTCACCGCAAACCGTCTATCCAAGGGTATTTTGATGCATTCAATCAGGGGAACTTAGCCTATATCGAGACAGCGTTTAAAGCCGATTTTGCCGCACATAACCCATTCGGCACACTCGACCGCGCTGGTAACGCCGCAGACTTGCAGCGTTTGCGTGGCGCACTACCTGACCTGACACAAACTGCCACCCAGCTTGTCACAGAAGGCAATTGGACGGCAGCACTTTACACGATCAAGGGAACATTTTCGGGGCAGTATGTGAATGCCGACGGCTCGTCAATACCGCCCACCAACCAACTGCTGGACTTACCGGCGATCACTTTTTTCCGTTTTGATGAGCAGGGTTTGGTGGCTGAAAGTTTCGAGGTATACGACAGCCTGAGCTTCTTGACGCAGCTTGGTTTAATCACCGTCACTGCGCCAATCTTAGAACCGACAGTCACACCGGGCGACTAAATAAGTATAGCGGGATGGCATAACCAAGCTAAAAAGGGCGTACATTTACGGTACGCCCTTTTAATTATAGAACTTACTGAACGGCTTCTACGCGAGTTAGGGCAAATAAATTTTCTGCCCGACATAAATGCGTGTGGGATCGGTAATGTTATTAATCTGGGCGAGAATGGCAACTGTCGTTCCATATTTGAGGGCGATGCGAAACAAGTTCTCGCCACGCGCCACCACATGAAACGCGCTTGTGGTCGATGCCGGACTGGCAGTACCCGATGTGGTGGTGGATTGGGCGGCTGCAAGTGCCACACCATTACCTGTCACGGCGGCAAAGGCGCTCACTTGACCGGTCGCGCTGACCTGAGCGATAGCAATCCCCTGCCCTGCACCATTCAATTGTACAATCGCAATCGCTTGCGCGGATGAACTGCCTGCTGTTATTGGCGCCACATTTAAGGGGCCACAGATGGTCGAAGGCAGTACGAAGCGCGTCAGTTCAGGGTCTTTAATTTGATGAAGCTGCAACTCGTCCGAATGAAGCGCCCAGAGCGCAATCTCATCCGACGATTTAATAGGCTGGTTTTGGCTGGTCGCAAGCGCTGTCGACAGCGGAGACGCTATTTCGGAAAAAGTCGCTTGCAACACGGGGGTTCCATACATAAAAAAACTAATAGATGAACTGCCACACTTATAACTAAAGAAGGCAGTTCCCGGCCCTTGCTGCGCGCTGGCAACCGCGGGCAGCAGGAGGGACAGAAACAAAACAGTGAGGAATTGAGTTCGACGATGCTGGCGTAGAAAAGTCAAGTTGGTCACTTTCATACGCGGGGGCAAACCCGCGAGGATGCCCCCTACGTTGTCTGAAAATTACGGTGAAGCGAAAGCCGTACCGAAGGCCGAGCCGCCGAAGAACGAAGCAACCTGTACAAAAGCGTTCGAGCCGAAGGGTGTACCGATGGAAGTGGCGAAAGCCGCCGACGGCCCAGAGGTAAACACGGTCGAGAACGAGCTTGAAACAGGCGTGAAGGCGGTTGCCGAGGCGAAGCCGTCACCAATTGAACCCGCTTGCGTGTAAGCAATCGGGCCAACAGTCTGGGCATAGCCAAAGGCTGCGCCAAAACCAGAGGTGGAAGCAGTAGCCGACGTTTGCGCGTGAACCGCAACCGGAACGATTGCCAGCGACAACACCCCGACCAGCAGAAGGAGCGCCAGCATCTTGCGCCCTCCTCGGAGCATTCCCGGCTTGACACCAACTACAGATAAATTCCTCACTGTGCGTCTCCTTTATATTTTTGTCGAACCGTTTTCGAACAACAAAATCTTGTCCGTTGGTTAGAATTGTAACAGAATTGCAACACTGTAGTCAATCAGCCTAAAGCCTGAATGTTATAAAAAACAAACCTTCGTTACAAATATTTACATTTGAATAATCGAGAACATTTGGGGAATATTATATGGGGTTAATGGGGTTCTAGTCACGGAAACCAAATGGATTCTGGCGCGGCGGTTTCTTCGACTTACCACCATTGCTGCCCAACCCAATCGGTCGGCGGTCACGCAAGAAGTCGTTACCGGCACGCACTTGGCGTAACAAACTGTCAATCGACTGTTGCAAGAATTCCAACGTTACCTCAGTGCGGTGATCATGGGCAGCCAGCATACGCGCATGAAGGGCGGCCTCACGCACAAACGCGCCGGGTTGGTCGATCAATTCCGGGACGACCGCAGCATGATCGTCCTTCCACTGGTCAGCCATATAGTGACGCAGCATTTGCTCTGCGTGGTCGTTATCCTGAATGGTAGGGATCACAAAAATACGGTCAAGGCGACCGGGGCGTTTGGCAATCCGTTCGTCGATCACTTCGGGGTAATTGGTGGTCGCCAGTAGCAGCGCACCTTCAGGGTTATTGGGCGATTCAACACCATCCAGCACATTCAAAACCCGCGCTTTGTCGTCACCTTGCAGGTAAGCATCAATCTCTTCGACGATCAACAGCACGGGATAACGCGCAGCCGTTACAGCCTGTAACGCCCGCTGGATTTTCTCGAATGACGCGCCATCACGATCTGAACCGGACACATAAACGACGATACGCCCATGACTAATCGCGAGTTTTGCCATCGCTGCGCACAACATCGTTTTGCCCGTACCGGGAACACCGGCTAAGAGCAGCTTGCGGAAAGGCGCGAGCTTGAGCTGGCGATAAATATCGACCCCTTTCGTAAAAAAGGCTTCCATATCATCGGCTAAATCGCTTTTAAGATCATCAGGAAGAATAACATCTTCCCAATCAACGGTTGGGTCGAAGAATGCGTCGGTGCCTCCAATAATATACACATCACGGCGGCGGCGGATGCGGGGACGTACCGCACGAGCACAGGCAAATTCGAAGGCGGCCCATGTTTCGAGTTTGTCACTGGGAACAATGGCAACGGCGGTGAGGTCTTGCACATCGTCATCAAAGTAGGAACTAGCGTAAATAACTTCAAAAGGGTCGGCATCTTGCTGGGAGAATTTAAAAACATATGCGCCAGAGGTAGCGGTTAGTACCATCTTTTTGCCACGGGTACCGTAGTCGCTGATGGGTACAATAACCGGACAATCCAGCGGTTGCAGACCATCATAACGGGCTTTACCACGCAGTTTGCGTCCGGCGCGTATTTGATTTTGGGCAATCATGTTGCTGCATTCCGCCGAAGCCCAGATGGTCACATACTCGCGACCGGGCCAGCGCTGCGCCCACACACCTTTTGCCCATTCCACCAAACGTTCATACTGCATATCTTGGCCTGATGCTCCCGACGATTAAACCACTGAGTAAGGGTCACTATACAATTAAGCTAGTCTAGGAAATATGAAACAAATTGCAACATCACGAGGAATTCGATAAGCCTATCATGTTAAGTCATTATAAATCCTTTTTAGAATTTCGGTAGGGTACTTGCACGAATGCTTATTTGTCGGGAAAATGGGCAGAGTAGGATGCGCATTACCCCATAAGGACAGCTATGACCACTGCTTACATCACTCACCAGCGCTACACCGAACATCATCTTGCCGGACATGCTGAACATGCAGGTCGTATTCGCGCGGTGTGGTCGGAAATGGATAAAGCCGGTTTAAGCGAGCGTATGCACAAGATTGAAGCGACTGCTATCGCCGACGAGTGGATACTGAAGGTGCATACGCAAAAATATCTCGAACTTCTCTATTGGGTGGAACAGCACCCGCCGAAGGGTGTCCACCACCTTGACCCCGATACCTACGCCGGAGCGACCGCCTTTGAAATCGCGCGACTTTCGGCTGGTGGCGTTGTGCAAGCGGTTGAGGAAGTCCTCAGCGGGCGGGCGAACAACGCGCTGGCAGCCGTGCGCCCACCGGGGCACCATGCCATGCCTGACCATGCGATGGGCTTTTGCCTGCTTGGGAACGTGCCGATTGCAACCCGCTACGCGCAGGAAAAGTTCGGCATCGAGAAAATCATGATTGTCGATTATGACGTACATCATGGTAATGGGACGGAGGCCATGCTGTACGACGACCCGACGACTCTATTCATTTCGTCGCACCAGTACCCCTTTTATCCGGGAACCGGCGCAATCACGGATACGGGCACGGGTAAAGGCAAAGGGTTCACCATCAACATTCCGTTAGCCGGTGGGCATGGGGACAAGAGCTATGCCGCCTTCTATGAACAAATTATTTGGCCGGCAGCACAGCGCTTTCAACCGGAACTGATTATTGTATCGGCGGGGTTTGATTCGCACTGGCTTGACCCAATCGCGGGGATGCGCCTGAGCCTGACGGGTTATGACCACCTGACGCGCGAACTGATGAAGATGGCCGATGAACTGTGCGGCGGCAAAATCGTGTTTGCGATGGAAGGCGGATATAATCTCGATGCGCTCAGCCACGGCGTAGCAAACGTCGCCCGTGCATTACTCGGCGACAATAGCGTGAGCGACCCGCTGGGACCGCCGAAGGACAGCCGCGAACCGGACATTGAGCCGATTATCCGCCAGCTTAAGGGGATTCACTTATTGTAGTCAGTAACAACGCGGTTTTCAGCATTATCTTCGGCTCTCGCTTCTTCTTCGGCGATCTGTTCTTTGTCAGGGATAATGTTGTCATCTTTCTTGAGTCGGCGCAGAATAACCAAGACCGTCCAAATGATAACGGTCGCGCCGATGGATACCAACCACGCGCCTACGCCGACTGCCATACCGACTGCTGCCGTCGCCCAGATGCTGGCGGCGGTGGTGAGGTGATGCGCCTGCCCACCCTTCTGAATGATCGTTCCCGCGCCGAGAAAACCAATCCCCGTGACGATCTGAGCCGCAACACGCCCCGTGTCGCCCTGAAACGCATGAACAGATAAACCAGCAAACAAACAAGCACCAAC
>JAPUDW010000171.1 GCA_027492915.1 Bacteroidota bacterium
ACAAGCCTGAGCGCCTTCACATTAAGTCCCTTGCTTTTCATCTAGCATAACTGCTGACTAAAAACTATCGACTAAAGACTACTTTGCAGCAATCTTGGCAGCAGCACCCCTTTGCCAAAATTGCAGCAAATCCAGCCGAGAAACCCGCCGAAATGGTGGCAATTCAGCGTTAAAACGGGGGTAAATTGCAGGGTTTTTGCCAACATTGCCAAAGTTTGTGCGGGACATCAGTAGGGGCGCAAGCCGTGCGCCCCTGCAATCGGTTAGCTTATTCCGCTTCGATTTCCGCAATGCGTTCTTTGACATAATCCTGCGCATCGTCGCCGGCTTTTTCGACGTGCAGGCGGTAGGCTTCCAGCGCTTCGGCATGGCGACCGGCATCGTACAAGGTATCGCCGAGGGCAACGTACTGCCACTCATCGTCGGGTTCAAGTTCAATCGCCCGTTGGAAGTCGGATACCGCTTCATCGGTATCGCCGAGCGCGGCATGAATGTAGCCGCGTTCGAAGTAGCCCCATGCCATCTCCGGTGCGCTGTTAACGGTGCGGTTGAGGTCGTCCAAGCCTTCGGCGGAACGGCCTAAGCGGTTGAGCACTTTGCCGCGCAGCAGGTAGGTAATGGCGTTGCTATCGTCCTGCGCGAGGGCGGTGTTGGCATCGGCCAGCGCGGCGTCCATATCGTAGCCATCCCACGGTTTGTTATTGTCGATTGCTTCGATATAAGCCTCGATGCGTCCTTGAAGGGCATCGACATTATCGGGGTTCACCTCAAGGATGAGGTCGAAGTCCTCACGGGCTTCGTCGTAGTCGCCAATGGCGGTGTAGGCATAACCACGGTTGAGGTAGGCTTCACCGGAACCGTCATAAATGCTGATGGAGCGGGTGAAGTCGCTGATGGCGGCCTGCGTATCGCCGAGGTAGCGCTGCACCTTGCCCCGATACAGCCATGTTTCCGAGTCGTCGGCGCTGAGTTCAACGGCGCGGTTGGCATCGTCCAAGGCCATATCCAGATCGTAACCGTCGAGCGAAGCCCCATTGTCTAAGGCCGCCAGCAGCACCTGTACCGAGCCTAAATAGGTGCGTGAATTTTCTGGCTCTAGCTCTCTGGCCTTCATGAAATCGGCGAAGGCGAGGTCATACATATCCTGCCAGCGGTAATTCGCGCCGCGCATGATGTAAATATCGGCAGACTCCGGTTCGAGTTCGAGGGCTTTATTCAAGTCATTGGTGGTGCTTTCGAGGTCGCCAAACCACGAGTTGGTGGTGGAACGTTCGATATACCAGCGGGTGTTTTCCGGCTCCAATTCAATTGCTTTGTCGTTATCGGCAATGGCGCTGTCGAACTCGCCCAGGTTGCGGTAGTTATCGGCACGGATGATGTAGAGATCAGCGCGATCCGGTTGTAGTTCAATCGCTTTATTCAAGTCGTCGGTGGAGGCGTAAAAATTTCCCTGCTGGCGGTAAGCAGCCGACCGCTGGATATAGGTGTCAATGTCGTCGGGGGCGAAGGTCACGGCGTAGGTGTAATCAGTGATCGCATCGTCAACATTACCGGCCTGCATCTGAGCCTGACCGCGCAGCAGGTAGAGCTTGCCGTCTTCAGGGTCAACCTCAATTGCTGCCGAAACTTGTTGAACAGCCGCATTAACATCGCCAACATTCAAGAGGTTTGCAATCTCGGTTGGTAGGGCATTGGCGGATTCAGTGTTGGTGGCGGTCGGCAGCGGGCGTGTCACGGTGGGTACAACGACTGTGTTTGTCGGGATTACGAGTGTGTTGGTGGGTAGAACGACGGTGTTGGTTGGGATAATGGCTTCGGTCTGGGTCGGGATAATTGCGACTGTTTGGGTGGGGATGATGGCTTCAGTCTGCGTGGGGATGATGGCTTCAGTCTGCGTGGGGATGATGGCTTCAGTCTGCGTGGGGATGATCGCCTCAGTTTGGGTGGGGATGATGGCTTCCGTTTGCGTTGGAATAATCGCGACCGTTTCGCTGGGGATGACCACTAGCGCCGCATCGGTGGGCAGAAGGGGTGTTTCGCTGGCGACGACTGCGACCGCTTGCTCCGATGGGGTAGGGGTGATGGCGCTTTCGGAAGGGCGGCCTGCCAGCAGCGCGATACCGCCGATGACCACCACGCCTACGGCAATCGCACCGCCAATAACAACCGGCGATACACCGCGCGATGGGGCAGTGGGGCGTACAGCGGTATCCGGCTGCACCATCGTGCGCTGGTTGTTGACGGGTACGGTGGTGGGCGCGTTCAACGGTGGGATGACAGGCGGCGCGGCCTGTGCAGGGTGGGTAAGCGACGCAGGTTGGTGGATGGCCTGTGCGAAAGCTTTCGCCATCGCTTCGCAGGACGGGTAACGATCTTCAGGATTACGGGCGAGCGATTTGAGCAGCACCATTTCGGCGGCTTCGGGCAAATCGGGACGCAGGATATTGGGCGGCGGCATTTCGCTGCCGTTGATTTGCATGATGATGACGGCTAAGGGGGTTTCCGCTTGAAAAGGCACGCGACCCGTGACCATTTCGTAGAGGACGACACCGAGCGAGTATTGGTCGGAGGCGGGTGAGAGGTCTTTGCGCCCCTGACACTGTTCGGGACTCATATACTGCGGTGTGCCGAGGATCGAGTCGCCGGTCAGGTCGAGCGTGCCTTCGACCATACGGGCGATGCCGAAGTCGGTCAGGTAGGCGTTGGCATCTTTGTCGATGAGCACATTACTGGGTTTGATGTCGCGGTGCAGCACGCCGTTAGCATGGGCATGGTCGAGGGCGCTGGCGATCTGGTTGAGGATGCGCGAGGCTTCTTCCAGCGGCATTTGCCCCTGCTGCTTGATATGGTTGCTCAGGGTTCCGGCGGGCAGGTAGCGCATGGCGAGGTAGGCCACACCGTCATCTTCGCCGTAGGCAAACAGCGGCAGGATGTGCAGGTGTTCCAGCTTGGCGATGGCTTTGGCTTCGCGCCGGAAGCGTTCGACAAACTGAGGGTCTTTGGAATATTGTTCCGGCAGCGTTTTGAGGGCTACGTAGCGGTCGGTGCTGGCGTCATAGGCTTTATACACGGTTGCCATACCGCCCATGCCGACCTGTTCAACAATGCGGTAACCGCCGAGTGTGCGTCCAATCATAAAAGTATGTCCTTAGCCGCGTTGAGTCATTACCCTAATGATACTCAATATTGAAACGAAAGTGCATCAATCCCGACATTTATCTCATTTTGCCCAAAAAATCATTATCCTAAAGCCTTCGCTATAGTGGCAACAGACTTCCAAACTGTAGACCCATTGATGTAATTGACCTGAATACGATGAAAATTGCGTATAGTCATAAACCATTTCTTGCTGATGATGACCGATACATCCATCCAGTTGGCAAGAAAACAATCAAGGGGGATACTTCTATTCAAATTCATCCAAATCCGTATTCAGAACTATTCATCATTCGGAGTACAAAATGCAATACACCCAACTTGGTCGTTCGAACATGAGCGTTAGCAAAATTTGCCTTGGAACCATGCACTTTGGTACCAAAACACCGGATGATGAAGCCTACAAAATCATGGACAAGGCGCTCGAAATGGGCATCAACTTTTTCGACACCGCCAACGTGTACGGGCGGGATGCATACAGCGGTCGTACCGAGGAAATTATCGGCAACTGGTTCCAGCAGGGGAATAACCGCCGCGAACAAACCGTGTTGGCGACCAAAGTTTACGGCTCGATGCTGCCAGCCCCACAGCCGCCGAATGAATCGAACGGGTTATCGGCGTACAAAATCCGCAAACACGCGGCAGATTCGCTCAAGCGGCTGCAAACTGACCACATTGACTTGTATCAGGTGCATCATATCGACGAGCGTATCAGCCTCGAAGAATTTTGGACGACTTTCGACCGCCTGATTAACAACGGCGATGTGCTGTATATGGGGACGAGCAATTATTCGGGATGGGGGCTGGCGAAGTACCAGATGTACGCGTGGCAGCAGGGGATGGTGGGGTTTGTCTCGGAACAGTGCCAGTATAACCTACTGAGCCGCTATCCCGAACTGGAAGTATTCCCCGCTGCACGGGATTTCGGCATCGGCATTATCCCGTATATGCCGCTCGGTGGTGGTTTGTTGACGGGCAAGAAGCAGTCGGTGGCGGGTTCGCGCACGGCGCAGGTCGAGAAAGAGTACGACATGGACTTATCGACCAATAACCAGTTGGAGGCGTTTTCGGCGCTGTGCAGGGAAATTGGCGAAACCGAGTCGGTGGTGGCGATTGCGTGGGTGCTGTCGAATCCGGCAGTGACTTCGGCGATTGTTGGGCCGCGCACGGTGGGGCACCTCGATGGGTTAGACCGCGCCGCCGAGTTACAACTTGATCCGGCGCACATTCAAAAGCTGAACGCGCTGTTCAACATCAACACGGGGCGCCAGCTCAAGCCGGATGTCCCCGCGCCGCAAGCCTTCGCGTGGTAGGGCATATGCTCAATATTGCCACTCACCGGCTGCACAGTCATAAACTGGTCAATACACCCTTCGAGAACGCGACTGAGGTGGTAGGGTGGTTGGGTGCGGTGCAGTCACAGGATTATATGGGGGCGAAGTGGGCGCTGGCGCAGCGTACCAGCGGCCTGACGGATGAGGTGGTAGAGCAGGCTTTCAATGACGGACATATCCTGCGCACCCACGTCCTACGCCCGACATGGCACTTTGTCACTCCGGCGGATATTCGCTGGATGCTGGCGCTGACTGCGCCGCGTGTACACCGCCTGAACGGTACTTATTACCGCAAGTATGGCCTTGATGATGACCTGCTGGCACGAAGCCGCACGATTGTCATTCGGGCTTTGGAGGGCAGGCAGTACCGCACCCGCGAAGAACTGGCGTTGCTGCTGGATGGGGCAGGGATACCTTCGGACAGGCTGCGGTTGGCCTACATTATGATGCACGCGGAACTTGAACAGGTTATATGCAGCGGCCCACGACAGGGCAAGCAGTTTACTTATGCCCTGATGGATGAGCGTGTGCCAGCAGCACCCGCCATAACCGCCGAGGAAGCACTGGCAGCGCTGGCTTACCGTTACTTCGCCAGCCACGGCCCCGCGACCGTTAAAGATTATGTATGGTGGTCAGGCTTGACGATGGCACAGGCCAAGCAGGGGCTGCATCTGCTGGGCGACCGGCTTAACCATGAAGCCTTCGCCGGACAAAATTATTTTTTCTCAGGTGATATGCCAGCCGACGACAGCCAGCAAGCAGCTACGGCCTATCTACTGCCGAATTATGACGAGGCGATGGGCAGCTACGCCGACCACAGCGCCATTGTCGAACCTCGTTTTGTGCAGATGTGGAACCCGAATCATGGCGTATTGGTACACTATCTGGTGATCGACGGTAAGGTACTCGGCTCGTGGCGGCGGACGTTCAAGAAGGACACGGCTGTCATCCAACTGAAGCCGTTCATCCCTTTAACCGAGGCGCAAAAACAGGCGGTTGATGCTGCCTGCCAGCGTTTTGGCATATTCCTCGGTCTTACACCCGTGTTGGAATGGCTGACACCCGTTTTGCCGGAATAATTTATGTTTGTCGTACAGGGTTTGCTCGACGGAAGTTGAGGCTACCCGTTGTGCCTATCCGCAGGTTTTTGAACGACCACCCTTGGGAGATGGAGGGTAAAGGTGCTGCCGACACCGAGGCTGCTTTCGACGGCAACCGTGCCTTTGTGGGCTTCGATGATTTTGAGGACGATGGATAAGCCAACCCCCGCGCCGCCGGTGGTGCTGGATCGCGATTGATCTGCCCGATAAAAGCGTTCAAAAATGTGGGGTAGGTCGACTTCCGAAATGCCGATGCCGGTATCCTGTACCGAGATGATGACCCATTTAGGTTCACTCGATGTACGAATAGTGATCTGCCCGCCCTCCGGTGAGTACATTATGGCGTTATCCATGAGTTTGGTGACCGCCCGCGCCAGTTCAACCACATCAATTTTACTGAAACAGGGTTCTGCCGAGGGTACGTAGGTTATGGTGATGGGTTTTGGCCGTTCAACCGCTTCATAACTCTGGATGATCGAGGCTAAGAACGGATTCACGTCAGTCAAGCTCAACTGAATGTTGATTTCGCTGTCGAGGTGTTCCATCAGCAGCAGTTCTTCCAACATTTTGTCTAACCGGATAATCTGTTGTTCCGCGCGTTTGGCGTAAAGCTGCTGCTTTTCAGGGTCGTTACTTTTTTGCAGCAGGTACAAGCTGTTGTTGATGATTGAAAGGGGTGTGCGAAAATCATGCGATATATCATTAATAAAGCGCTGCAAGAGTTGGATGCGCCCGCGTTCTAATTCGAGTTCCTGCGTTTGCGCTTCGAGATGCTTACGGTCGGTGATATCGTGGCTGATGCCGAGCAAACTCAGCGTCTTTCCGTCTTTAGAGCGCAGCGGGATTTTGCTCGTCAACATCACCCGGCTCTGTCCGTTATGCCCAACGGTTGTGCGCTCGGCATTAACCAACGGCATTCCTGTGCGGATAACCTGTTCCTCGTCGGCTTGAAATTGTTTAGCCAGTGCGTCCGGCAAAATCTCAAATGCTGTCTTACCCAACAATTCATCGGTTGTCATGCCGGCTATCTGGGCAAGCGCACGGTTGGTGAGTACAAAATGACCGACCGTATCTTTAATAAAAACAATGTCGGGCAGTGTGTCGATTAGGGTGCGCAGCAAATCGCGTTCCTGCATCAACCGTATTTCCGCCTGTTTATGGGCTAGAAGTGTGCCTAAGGTTACGGCGTAAAGTGCAAGAATGCTCAATTGGGTTTTATCGACCGGCAGATGCCACACGCCGTTATCTATCGCCAACCAGCCGAGTTTTTCGCTGCCATTCCATAAGACAGCGGCAGCATTCCAGCCCATGCCGATGGATTGAGAATCACTAAAAAGCTCGGCGTTGGTATCCAGCACAAACCGTTCAGCTTCGTTTAAAGCGCGCATCAGGATGTTGGTGGGGGATGATATATCAATGTGAAGATGATGTTCGGGGATGCTGCTGCCCCGCGCATCTGTGCCATAGGTGCCGAGAGCCGAGGTGGTTTGCGGGTCATACAGCAGCAAACCCAGGCGGTCAAAGCCGAGCCGCTTTAACCCGAATTCCACACTCAGCCGGTAAAAATCGTCAAGCTTGTCGGTGTTGGTCAGCTCAATCGTAATCTCATGGAGTATTTTGAGTTTATTCTGGAGGTTTTGTTCCTCATGCATCTGTTCTTTAAGAAGGGCTTCGGTTCGTTTGCGTTCGTTGATGTTTTGTATCTGGGCAATAAAGTGTGAAGGGTCTTCTTCCGACCGCATCACCAGCGACACGCTTAACAGCACCCACACCAGCGAGCCATTTGTGTGGAAGTAACGTTTTTCCATCTGGTAGGATTTGATTTCACCCGCCAGCAACTGCCGCAAATAATTCAAATCGGCATTCAGGTCATCCGGGTGGGTGATGTCTTGAAACGTTTTTGCCAGCAGTTCTGCTTCTGAATAGCCAACAATCTGGCATAACGCTTTATTCACTTGCAGCCAGCGGCCATCCAGCCCGACCAGCGCCATACCAATCGAAGCATAACTAAAGGCGCTCTGAAATTGGTCTTCGGTTTTGAAGATTGCTTCCTGCCGCGCATGTTCGCGGTATCGCCCGCGTGTCACCGCCGTTTGCACCGTTTTGACCAGCTCGGCTGCGCTGTAACGCCCTTTGGTTAAATAATCTTGTGCCCCGTGCTCCAGGGCTTTGAGCGCCGCCTTATCGTCACCGATACCGATGATAATTACCGGTATGCCGGGAAAGCTCGTGTGAAGTTCTCTCAGGTGTTGAAATAGCGAATCATCATCGACTGCTGTTCGATCCAGCAGCACCACATCGGCGGGATGTGCCGCAAGGTAAGCAACGCTGTCATTAAAACTGCTGCACTGTTCGATTTGAAAGTCTGCAATATTTTGGAGTAAATGCTGAAGATCAATAGAATATTTTTCATCTTCTCCAAGAACCAACACATGCATCATTTGAACCTTTAGTGTGATGGCAATAAAGTTTGACGCGCCGCAGCGCAACCTTCCGATTTAAAAGAGAATGCTAGAGGTGCAATATAAATATTACAATATCGAATCAATTATAACAGGGTAAGTCCGTTTAAGAATTAATGAAAACAACTTCCGCCTGCTGCGCTTTCTTCATTCGGCGCGGGTAAGTTGTTCACTGAGCGCCCACAGCCGCCGCCGTGCATCAGCGTCATAGGCTTGTTCGTTGGCGCGTGTTTCTTGGAGGTGGTCGAAGTACAAACCGGTCACACCGTCCAGCGCGGGGTCGGTTGCCAGCCGCAGCACCGAGTTCATGCCGGTTTCCAGTGTATCCATCGAGCGGTTAAAGAAACCCTGCGCTAGTTTGGTAGGCATCATTGAACCGGGGTGCAGCACGTTGACGGTGATGCCGTCATCTTCGATATGGGGGGCGAGGCTGAAGGTGAACATGACCTGTGCCAGTTTGCTCTGGCGATAGGCATCTAAGGGTTGGTAATTCTTTTCCATCATGACATCATCGAAGTTGATGGGGAACTGGCCGGCTGAACTAACATTGATGATGCGGGCGGGCGCGGCAGCTTTCAGCGCAGGCAGGAGCAACTGCGTGAGCAAAAATGGGGCGAGGTAGTTGACGGCGAACTGTATTTCGTAGCCGTCATTGCTTAGGGTGCGTACCGCTTTATCCGGCTGGGCAGCGGCATTGTTGATGAGCGTATCCAACTGCGGGTGGTCGGCGAGTAGGGCATAGGCCAACTGCCGGACTTCGGCTAGCACGGCGAAGTTGGCGCGGTAGGTTTCAATCTTGGGATTCCCGCTTTCCGCCCTGATGTCGGCTTTCGCGGCTGCAAGTCGCTCTTCGCTGCGCCCATGCAGGAGGACGCGCGCCCCCAACTTGGCGAGGGCGAGGGCAGTGGCTTTGCCGAGGCCATCGGTCGCGCCGGTGATTAAGATGGTTTGTTCGGTGATGGGCTTCACACATTGTCCTTTGGGTATAAACGGTACCTAAAAGGCAGTGTAGCGAGTATATGGGGATGTGGACAATGGACTTTGGTCTCTAATTGGTCATATCAAGAAGAAGTACAAGGCGGAAATAAACTTTTTTCCGCCTGCTTCTGCTTTTGGCTACTGCTTATTTGCCGGTTGTAGTTTTGCCCTAACCGCTGCCGTCCGGTCGCCGACGAGCAGCAGTACCGCACCACCGAGGCACAATAAAACCGGCGCGACGAAAATGGTCTGGTCATAATTTTGCACCAGCAGCGGCGCGAGGATGCCGATTAGATTGCCGATGTTGAAGATGGTCATATATAGCGACCCGCCCAACCCGCGCCGGTGTCCCATCAAATGTTGGAGATAGACCATTGCGACACCCGCCGTTGCGCCTGAGAACAAGGCGTAGATGATATTGCTGGCGTAGAGTAGGGGGAGCGATTGTGAATAGGACATAACCACATAATAAGCCGCACCCACGAACGCACCAATGGCTATGGCTTGCTTTTCGCCGAGTTTCCCCGCCACATAACCCATCAAGCTCATCGCTACCAGTTCAGCCGCCGCAGCCAGCCCGAACATGATCGGCGCGATACTGGCATCCTTGAATAATTGCAGCATCACGAGGGGTAGATAGGTCGTGCGCGTGCTATCGGCACCCCGCATGAGGAGCATGGCTAGTATGGGGACAGCCAGCACCCATAAGGGCAAACCCTGTTGAACCGGCGCTGATGTGACGTTTTGATGCCCGGTATCGGGTTGTGCCTGTCGTTGGATATGGCCTTCCATGCGGTAGAGCAGGTAAGCCGCACCTAACGCTACGATTAAATTGGGGATGGCTAAAGCCATGAACACGGTGCGCATATCCATTCGCGCCAATCCACTCGCAATAACGGTGCCGATCACGAAGCCGAGTGAAAACATGGTTCGCAGTGCAGTCAGCCCCGTCACCTGCGCCTCGTGTTCCCATTGTGCAACCACACCAGCTTTGGCGATGGCAAATAATTGGGGGAAGATCACCCCAAATTGGGCAAGGGCTAATCCAGCCAGCCATGCATGGGCGGGTAGGGTCGCTTGAGCTAAACCAATGAAGCCCAACATGCCGACCACACCGCCGAACACCACCAGCTTATAAGGGGCGATGATGCCATCCGACAGCCAACCAGTACCGAACGTTACCGCAGCACTCATCAACGTGTTCAGCAGGAAGAATACGATCACATCATTTTTATCTAACCCGATCTGCTCGACCAATAAAACCGAGAGCAGCGGCCCGATGATCGAGAGCATGAGTCCTTGCAGTAAAATGCTGAATCCGACCGCCACGCCGTAAGGTGCGCGTATCAACCGACTCCAAATAAAACTATTCATATGGTGATGACCTTTGACGTGTTGATATTTATGCAGCGTATCATGGTAATCCTAGACCGCCGCGCCGCCTTCCGCAACCTATATCGCTGACCAAATGCTTCCAGCCTTCAAGTAGCCGATTGAGCGAAGGAGAGGTTGGTTTTAGACGCATCACAAGGGATGAGTGGGCTACGTGTTGGGGACGGGTAATCGTGTGTCGGTGTTCCTCTGGCGCCGAGGAGTAACACCAATTCAGCCAATATTTCCACTTGGGTATAAAACAATCCACAAAAACCCGCGTGCGATGTTAAGATTGAGACAAATACCGATCTGAAAAAATGAGCCTATGAACTGGTTAGTAAATTTACCCACGCGGCTAATTGGCATTTTTAGAAGTTTCTTTTACAACCTATCTCAGCCCCTTCGTGTTTTAAGTACAGCAAGGGACGCACTTGGCCGACAATTTCAGTATTTAGGCGGCATCTTTAATTTGCCCAAAGGCGGTGCGGGGAATTGGCTGCGGGACACGCGCGACAGCTTGTCTTATCGCAGCGATCCGGCTGTCGCCAAGCGGGTGAAGGTGGCGGAAACAGCGCAGTATTCACAAATTCACCTGACGGGGGGAACCAGCCGAACGCCGGTGGTCGTCCACATCGGCACCACAATTGGACGCAGCAGCAGTGAGGTGATGGTCGGCACAGTGGGCAGCACACGGCTGCGCTTTAGCCAGATCGAACCCGTAGGCGGCGCCCACATCGGTTTGACGGTGGTTTATACCCGCGAACAGGTTTTGTTGGATGGGAAGCCGGTTAGTGGTGAGATGCCGATGAAGGACGGGGCGGTCATCACCGTCGGTAAACAGATTTACCACGTTAAGATGTTCGCGTGGGATCGGACGCCGATAATTATCCGTGTGAATGCGGGATGGGCGACCAGTACCGGCGCGGTGCGCGACAGCAACGAGGATGCCATCGGTCTCTACCAGCACAAGCGCGGCTACCTGTTCGCGCTGGCGGATGGGGTAGGGGGAGCGCAGTACGGCGAGCAGATGAGCGCCTTTGCTATTCATTATCTGCTGGCTGTGTTTAACCGGAATATCGCGTATGACCTTGATTGGGAAGCCGTATTAGGGCGGGCTTACCAGAATATCAACGCCGAAATACGGGGCTTCGTCAAACGGTCGGCCTTTAGCGCCGGAACGACCTTGACGAGTGTGGTGATTAAGGACTGGGAGGCAAGCATCGCCCATGTGGGCGACTCGCGGTTGTACCACTGGCGCGGTGACACGCTGACGCAGATCACACGCGACCATGCCCGACGCGAACCGGTGGTCACCAACACGCGGCACGCTAACGAAACGCGGACGCCTTCACCGATGCGGGACATCCTCGAAAAGGCGATTGGTAAAAGCGACCAGATACAACCTGACCTGATTAACCTGCGGCTGCTGCCGGGTGACCGGCTCGTGTTGTGCAGCGATGGCGTGAGTGGGGTTATCCCGCTGGAAGAACTGGGGTCGTTGGTTGCGAGTGAAAACCCTAAGACACTGGCGGAAACGCTGGTACGCATCGCCAACGAAAAAGGCACGAAAGATAATGCCAGCGCGGTCGCGATTGAAGTGATGCGCGAAGGCTATGTCGAGGACATCTGGCGGGCGCGGGAAACCGACCGGATTTATGTGGGCTACCGCAGCCGACCGCTGCGACTGGGCAAGCCAGACGACAAGCTGGAAACGCAGTACCCCGAACGCGGGAACAACCGGCGCAGGGCAGTGATCGCTATCATCGGTCTGGTGGTGGTACTGTGGCTGTTGAACGCCCTGAGTTTGCGCCAGCAGAGCCTACAATCGTTAGTGTTGACCGCCAGCCCCAGCCCAACCGCGACAGTCGTTACACCGAGGCCGACCGTGACCGCCGTACCGCTGCCAGACGTAACGGCTGCGCCTTTGGTGAACCCAACGTTACTGACCACACCTGATTTACCAGCGAATGGCACGCCGCCGCCTTTGAGCAGCGCCCGCCGCACCGCATCCGACATGGAGCATTTATTATGAGGTTCGTTAGCCGCTGCTTCCTCTTCCTGCTGGTCTTGCTGCCCGTTACGCTGGCGGCGCAGGACAGCCCGCGCACCGGCGCATTCGTCGCCTACCAATGTACCTTCCAAGCCGAGACGAACACGGCACAGATTAACGCGGTGCTGATGGGTGGGGACGGTTTGCCCATACCGACGGGCACCTATCAGGTAGCGGTAGGGGCAGGGGATACACCGCAGCCGGTCGAGAACACGCGGGTGAAGATCGAACGGCTGGATGAGCGCCCACCTTTGCAAATGATTCTGGTGCTGGACATCACCGATACGGTACCTGTGACCGAGATTGTGAACGCGATTAGTGGGCATTTGTTCCCCGACTTGAACCCACAGGATAAGGTTGCACTGCTGACGTTTAGTGAGGAAATCGCACCACTGACACAGTTTTACACGGATAAGGCGCGGCTGGTCAGCGACCATATGACTGATCTGCTGGTGCTGGGCGGGGATAACCGCTTATATGACTCGCTGTTAGAGGCGGTCAGCAGCTTTCCGGCGAACAGCGCGGGGCGCAAAGTTGTGGTCACGATCACCGATTCGGGGCGGCGGACGCTGGTACAGGCGGCGGATGCGGACATCGTAAAGGCGGCTAACCGCGACAAAATTCAACTGTATCCGGTGGGTTTTTATTCGCGTGACCGCACCGACGACGCGGCGATGCGTGCGTTGGCACAGGCAACGGGCGGCTTTAGCTGGTTGTACACCGAGGTGCCCAATTCGCGGGCGTCTATCGGGACGGCTGTGAGCAAGTTCCTTGATGAAACGGTGCGGACACTGAACAGCGAAGTCTTGCTGACGGTGAATATGCAGGGGCAAACACCGAACAGCAGCGGGATTGTGCCACTCAAGATTGACATCAACACCAACAATGATTCCAGCCTGAGCGACACGGTGAACTGCCCGTTCCAAACGCTGGAACACACGATTACGTTTAGCACCGAGATTGATCCCGCACAGCCGATTACGACCACGGTTGATATTGGCGTGAATGTGCAAAGTGACCTGACGGCAGCCAGCACGAAGGTTGTTTTCCGCGTGAACGACGAGGTGGCGCAGAGCGGGAGCAGTACGACTTATACCTTCAACGCGGCGGAACGCTACCCCGGTTATTACACGATTGAGGCGCAGTTGTGGGACACGAACAACGCGACGCTGGCGACCACGGAAACCAAGCTGCGGCTTTATGCCCAACAGCAGTTGGCGCTGCGAGTGGTGGGCGACCCGACCGTTCTCAGCGGCTCGGTGCAGTTCGAGGTGAGCAGTAATCCGGCGTATGCGTTACCGGCAGCACAGATCAGCGTGGCCTCGGTGAGCAATCCGGCGCAGGTGTTCAAGCTGGGTGACGCGGTGTTCCAGCAGGACGGGAAGGCGACGCTTCAGGTCGATCATATTCAGGGCGTGATTGACCAGCTTTACCCGAACCGTTTACCGACGGATGCGTTCGAGATCAGCGCGGCGGTGCCGGGGACGACACCGAGCGACCCGAAGCTGGCGTTCAGCAGCCCGATGCGAGTGACACTGCCCGTGAGCGAACAGCAGGCCGCACCCGCCCCGACGACGGATGCATCTGCGGCCACGCCCGCGCCTGTACCCGATTTTGTTCCGGCGGTGGTGGAGCGCATCAGTACGATCAATGATAGGTGGGTGGCTCCGGCAGCGATCATCGGGTTAGTGGCACTCAATTTACTGCTGGCGCGAATGACCCGCAGACGGCGTATTTTGAAGTTGATTAACACGCCGGATAACTATGATTTGAGCGCACAGTTGATGAACATTACCCTGCGGCGGGGGGATATTAAACAGTCTCACACGCTTTCGCGCAAGACGGTGAACGTGGGGCGCGGTTCGACCAACGATATTAATTTGGGCGACGACCCGAACATTTCACGGCAGCACGGGGTGATTATGTGGCGCAAGGAGAAGTGGTACTACAGCAACCGGAAGAGCGAGACGGTGACGAAGATTAACGGGAAGAAGTATCGCGGGTTGGTGCTGGTGCTTTTGGAGCCGGTGACGGAGATCGAGATCGGGCAGACGTTGTTGGTGTTCCATTCGAACGCCCAGCAGGATGTGTCGGACTTCATCAAGACCAATCTTTAACCGCAGAGGCGCAGAGAAAATACAGAGAAATACAGGAAAATTTAACCACAGAGGCACAGAGGGCACAGAGAAATACGGGAAAATTTAACCGCCAAGTCGCCAAGAACGCCAAGTTCAATGCAGAGACACACAGAAGGGGAGGGGAGATGAAGCTGAATGCGATGACGCTCCAAGAGGCGGAGACGTTTTTGAAGGGGACTGATTATCCTTTTCCGGCGGCGACTATTCGGCAGGCGATTTTGGATGGGAAGCTGCGGGCGAATTTGGTGCGGCGGGGTACGCCTTATTACACGGTGATTGAGGATGACCTTTTAGAGTGGGCGGCTGACTCTGATTTTCATCCGCCAAAGCGGTAGGGGCAGGGGGGATTTAACGCAAAGGCGCTAAGGGGCAAAGAGCGCCAAGTGTTATTCAAAAAATGTGGCAAATTTGGCAGCAATTTCGGCAATGGCAAAGGTGATGCTTCTGCCAATTCGGCGGATGTGAGGGAGCGATTTGCGGCAATTTTGGCAGAGGGTGTGCCGCCGCTGTCGTTGCTGCAAAAAGTTATCAGTCAACAGTCCAATGCACGAATTTTTAACACAGAGAAAAGACAAGAGCGTTAAACCGCCATCCCACGGGAGGCTTCGCACAGTCGCCAAAAACGCCAAGTCCAATGCAGAGATAGAACTATTTACAGGTTCATTATAGAACAAGTGTTTGAAAAAGGCAAGCGATTTTGGTTAGAGTTTGCAAACCTATTGGGAGCAGACCCCCTCCGTTGCTGACGCGACACCTCCCCCGTAAACGACTGACGGGGTGACAGTTTTTAAGGGCGAAGTTGGTAAGGAACCAGAAAAAGA
>JAPUDW010000172.1 GCA_027492915.1 Bacteroidota bacterium
GAGTCACGGTCAATAATCGTTTGTGACCGGGGGCCGGGACGGGTAGTGGTATTCATAACCATAATCATTTGCTCCAATGGTTCAAGTTGCCGAAAAAAGTTGTACAAGCTGTACAACCGGATAGGTTCAGTATACTTCTGGTCTTATGGGACGATCAAGTGGAGTACAAGGCCATCAAAGCCGTTAGCCTGTAGTCGTTAGTCAATAGATCAAGGCTAAATGTAGGGATTTTTACCACAAAGGCACAAAGAACACAGAGTTTTTGATGTAGGGAAGCAGCCTGCTGCGTCCGATAATAATTGAACCGCCAAAATGCCTGAATCCGTACAAATAATTTGCCTGTTAAACAGGCAGAACAGGCAGCCGAAACCCTTCTTGGCCCCGATTTGTGAACGCGCGGTTTGGGGATGCAAACCGTTTCCTAACCGTTGCGTAGGTTTGGGGAGTTATAAAGTGACTAAGCTATGGTGTGCTATTCAAGTTTTTGACATGATTAATCAGGCTACGAGCAATAACTTCACCTATGCGAACTGGGACAGCATTTCCAATAAGCCGCCCAAGACTATCGAATGTTATGCGCTTATCAGACTCTACAAACTTATAATCAGGAGGAAAGGTCTGTAAAATCGCTGCTTCTCGTAAAGAAATTGCTCGATCTTGTTTTGGATGCCCAAATCTGCCATTTCCATAGCCAAAAAACTGCGTCGTTATTGTAGGTGCTGGCGCATCCCATTTCATACGACCATATACGCTGGGATAAGTTTGACCTGAAGTTTTACGATGGCAGTCTGCCAGCAATTCTTCATCCCAGTCTCGCCATGTACCGCCCGGCTTAGAAGCCTTAATCCGACGTAAATTAAGTTCGCTTAAAGAACTTGCTTTGTGAAGAGGATCTTTTGGATCAGAATCACCTGCATTTATAGTAGGCAACTTTGATATTGATTGTCGTACAGTGATTTTGGGTTGCCCAAATTCTGCTGGCGACATCAGTTTCACAGACCCTAATCGCGATGCAAGTAGGACAAGTCGCTGCCTAGTTTGTGGGACACCATAGCTGTCACAATCCACCAGTTCACACCAAACCTTATATCCCTTTAGGTTCCGTTTAAAATCATTAAAAACCTGATGCGATAAGAGTTGAGGTACGTTCTCCATAGTCACTAATTCGGGTTGAGTCTCGCGTATTAAACGTCCAAAATCCTTTACGAGTTCCCAATTTTTATCGTTGCGCTGTTTACGTCCATTTCGACTATATGTAGAGAAGGGTTGACATGGAGCACACCCAGCGAGCAGCCGAATTTGTGCATCTCCGAACAGAATATCCAAGTCAGATTTGACAAGGTCATGAACGTTGCGCTCAATAAATTGAGCAGTATTATTGTTTTCATAAGGGAAACGGCATTCAGGATCTAAATCAATACCAGCAACTACGTTAATGCCACCTGTAGTAAGACCATGTGTAAGACCACCAGCGCCACAAAATAGATCAACGCAACTGATGCTCTGATTACTTTTGTCAATTGACAAATCAGGCTGTTTTGAGACATTCTGTGACGAAATCATTTTATGTACTCGATACCTTATTCTGAGGGCGATGTTGTGGTAAGAGAAATTCGTATGCATCAATAGCTAACTTAAACGAATTTACGACTTCTCGCAAGTACTGAGATGTCCATTCTGCAAAGTTTCTCATATCACTGACTGTGACACCATTGCCACATTCTTCAAACGATAATTTTCCATGCGCTAAGTCGTTACGAAGTTTTCTAATTACCTCTAATACACCTTGATCGTTCCTGATAAATTTCTTTACATTTTTGTAAATTGTAGGAGGAATTGTCAATTTCAAGCCTAATCGATCACTGATATCTTCGATTTCTTTATCATCCCAATTTCCACTTGAACCTTTAGTGATCTCGAAATCGTTAATAGGTAAGCTCTGAGTTAAGTGATTAAAAAGAATTAAGGCTGTTTCTAAACGATTTTGCGAATTGAGTTCCTCCTGTGTCCGAGCAATTGCTCTTACCCATTCTTTACGCAGATTTTCTGATAATTCTCCGGGCCGCCATAATCCTTTTTCAGCTACAGCTTCAGTCATCGCTTCAAGACACCGTGTGACGGTTGCTTCTACTAAATTGTATAGCTGAAGATAAACGCTTGAATAAAGTATGCGCTGTTGCTGTACTGTGATAACAGATCCTGAAGTTCCAAGTTGCGGAGGTCCCGACTGAACTTGTTTTTCAATATCATCCAATAGATTTAAATAAGCTTCAATTTCTTGTAACCTATTTTCAAAGAATTGAACTAAATCACTCATTCTGAAACTCCAACAGGTGATCCCGAACAAAAAATATACGATTTCGTAACCTGTTTATTGCATTTGCTCCATCCGAAGTTGTCACATTGTTAAATTCTGGAGTGTCTAACCACTTACTTACATTAATCGTTTGTCTTATTAAATCAGGATGTTTTTGTAACGCTAAAAAACTACCAATTGCAATAGCTTCAAAACGTGCTCTTGGAGTGACAGTGCCTTTAGCAGAACGGCGAAATCCCCATTTAAAATTTTGTGTTACAAAAGCCATTGTATTCAAAAAATTATCTCTATAAGAGAAATGAATTTCTGGATTAGCCTCAAAATAATGGTTCATCTTCCTTGTATAGGATGTTAGAAACTCAGTAACTCTATCCTTGTATTCATCAAGGCCATCGCTATAGGCAAAAAATCGTGTAACTAGTTCTTCTCTTTCGCGTTCTTTTAATTGTTTTTCAGATACAGGAGCTATATTCGTAAACTCCTTATGTTGAGCCAATTCAATAACAAGATCAAGAAATGGCCCACTCACAGCACCTCGCCTTACCTCAGCAGGATTAGCAATTTTACTTCCTGTATTGATACGTTCAAAAAGATCTAACCTAGCTTCTTCATCCGCGTGCTCATTAAGTACTATGCCTCTAATTGAGCGATTCTTAATTTTTCTCTGTCGAGATTCCGGTAGGTCATGAAATCGAAATCCTGTTAGTAAAAATAATTCAGTTAATTCGCCTAGAGCAAAATCTCCAAAAATAAATTCTTCGATTGTTCTAAGACGTTGTGATCCATCAACCACTTCTAACTTACCAGACTCAGAATCCTCCCAGAAAAATAGAAATGGTATTGGCAGTCCCATGATTACTGACTCGATAAATTTTGATTTTCGCTCATATTCCCAAGTAAACTCACGTTGATATTCTGGAACATGAAAATCACCATTCCGCATTTTATTAGCAAGAAGTTCAACTGTATACTCAGTAAGATAAAAGTCTATTCTTCTTGATTGCTCAATAATTTGTTGTTCAGCATCAGCAATTAGCTTTGCATTCTTGTTGGCTAAGTTTGTATCTGACATTAATCCCCACCTTCACTATTGATATAATAAACCTTTTAATTAGAGATTATCATAGTTTTTCAACACTTGGCTAGTAATCCACCAACCTTATTTTGACTCTGATATTCACAATCATCTTCACCTCATTTTCAAACCAGACTCCAACTTGACATTTTAGACCATTTGTTCTATCCTGTAACTATGAACTTCTCTGCGTCTCTGCGGTTAAACTTGTATCAGTCTTGGCGATTGGCAATAATGGCAGCGGCACACCTTCGCCAAAAATTGCCGCAACTCCAGCCGAGCCAGCCGCCGAATCAACACCACTTTTCGCCAATTTTGCCAATAACACGACTATACCAACGCAAAAACAGCCCATAGGCTGCCAAGTTCACATATTTAACTTTTAGCTTTTAACTTGAAATTAATTCAAAACGCCGAGGTTCGTCGCGAAATCCCCGAACACAATTAAATCGTTCAGGGCATACTGCGCCATCACCCACAGATCACCGTTGGGTACGCGCGTAATCTGCGCATTCGGGCGGGGTGATCGCTCCAACGTCATATACAGGTCATACACCCGCTGCTCGTGCTGCGAACGCATCCGGCTAAAACGTGCCAGCGCTTTGTTCACGGCGCGGTCGTCCTGCACCATCCGGCGGGTTTCCAGCGAGTCGTAGTAGAAGTGATGACGCCAATCGCGATGTTCTTCGGTCAGGGTGACAATCTCCTGCCGCACCTGTTGTAAAATCGCTAAGGTTTCGAAAATATCATCAGCCGCTTGGATCATCAGGAGTTGTTCGAGTAGATCGAGGTAAGTCTGGGCATGAGACAGGCGCTTACGATACTCGTTGTTCAAACGCCAGAGCACGTCACCCGGAGTATCATGTGGAAGCAAGTGAGCCATTATCTCGTCATCCATCCAACAAACTTTACGGATATTTTAGCACAATTTCAACGGAGTATACCAGCCGTTTGGCAGATGATAGGCTAGGCGTATAGGATACATCCAAGTCCTAGAAACCTGTCAAAGCTCCGGTCGCTCAATGACGCCGAATTCGGTAAGCAATGATAGGATTATAATGGCCTAATCATTTCTCGGAGGAAGCATATTTATGAAAAGACACAATTTTCGTCGGTGGGTGGGTTTGACCGGTGTATTCGGCTTGCTGTTGGGGGGCGTGCTTACGGTCGCCGCGCAGGCTGACCCGACCAATACCCCCGCGCCGACCCGCACACCGGCTATCACCAGCACACCCGCACCCACGAATACCCCTGAACCGACCGCGACTATGACCGCCACACCCAAGCCGCGCGGCACCGAGATGATCGTCCAGATCTCGGCAGGTGATGATGATGTGAACGAGAGCAGTGGTCAGTTCGAACTGAACCAGCAAACGATATGGATTGGTAACGCCGAAGAAAGCACCGAGCAATATCTGGGGCTGCGTTTTAGAAGGGTGAACATCCCTAACGCATCGGTCATCCACTCGGCGCATCTGGAAGTGTACCCCATCGCCGACGCGTGGATACCACTGAGCTACGACCTATATGCCGAAGCCGCCGATAACAGCGCCCCATTCACGGACGACAACCTGCCATCCCAGCGTGAATTGACCAGCGCCAATGTCGTTCATTCATCGAACGTGCTGTGGCCGGGCAAAGTGTGGTACCCGCTGGACGATATAGCCGATATGCTGCAAGAAGTCATCGACCGTCCGGGTTGGCAGTCGGGCAACAGCCTGACGATTATCGCGCTGGGAACAGAGGAAGGCGGGGCATTCGGGCGTAAGTTCTTCACCGCGTTCGAAGGCGGCTCTGCCTATGCCGTGCGGCTGGTGATTGATGTCACCGCGCCGGAACTGCCGCCCACCCCGCTGCCCACCTCGACCCCACTGCCGACCGCCACCCCCCGTGCTACCGCGACACTTGACCCGTGCGAAGCGGTGAGTATGCCCGTGCGCTTGGGCGTCGGTGATACCGGCATGGTCATCCTGAGCGGCACGACACCCACCACACCTGTCAACGTGCGCGAAGCACCGAGCATCGAGGCCGAACGCATCGGGCGGCTGGCGCAGGGCGTAACCTTCGATGTGCTGGAAGGACCGACGTGCGCGGACGGTCTCAACTGGTTCAAGGTGCGCTACGGTGAAGAAGATAAAGAAGGCTGGCTGGCCGAGGGGCAAAATGGACTGTACTTCGTCGAGCCGGTGAGCTAGGTAATTTAGGTTCAAAGATGCCGGAGGATAACCCCTCCGGCAAAAGTAGCTAACGGTATAGGGGGTAAATAAGGCAGCCATACTATCTTGGCGTTTTTCCATCCGATTGTGTGGGTAGCCAAGTAACGACAGGAAAGTATGATGCTTTCTATGCAGGCGATTATCAACGATAGCATCCGGCAAAAACACATACGCCATTCGGGTATCCATAAGATTTTCAGAAGCCGACAAATACCGCCTCTGGTTACGGTGTCTATCAACACGCCTCCCCGATACTCATCCAATTCATAGGATACTGAGGGAAAATGTAGGTGTGTTTAGGTCAACAATCCAAATTTTTTAGGCCAATTGGACGGTAGACAAACCGGGATCGTCGGGTAAACATAGGTGTAACGTCAATTGAAATGATTGACCTAAACCGTTACCGTAACACTGTTTTAACGGCTTATGTGAAAGGGAATACCCCAATATGAAATTACGAACGCTACTTTTAACGGCACTACTGGCGATGACCGCGCTGGTGGTTTTACCCGCAGCGGCGCAATCGCCCACGACGGCAACCGTTGGTTATAACGGCTTCAACTTCACCTACGACACGACCGTAGCCAGCCATGTTGATATTGACGCGTATGCTGGCGACCCGCCGGACGCGGCTGGTATGGCGGAAGTCAAGCATGTGCAGTTCACGGTGTCTGACTCGGATACCATGCCTAGCATTTTTGACGCGCCCATCGGCATCCGTGTTTACAACACTGCCGACTTCGCGATGTACCCCGCCCAACAACAGCAGTTCGATACGCTGCAAGGGCTGCTCAGTCAGCAGATGGATCTCTCACCCTTCATGGTGATGTCAGCGAACCTATCCGAAAATACACTGCCCTTCATTCCGGTTGTCGCGGCAGGTCAAGCCATCCGCGCCCGTGTCCAATATGTCGATACCGGCTCGGTACGCGGCATCAGCTATATTACGACCTACCGTCAGGACACGGCACCCTTCCTCGGTAACGAATTCTTCTATACCTTCCAGGGTGTTAGCGTTGATGGCACACAGTACGTTACTGCGGTTGTGAACCTCGACACCGTGTTGTTTCCGGCGGAAGTTCCGGCAGACTTCAACATGGAAACCTTCCAAGCCGGTTATGCTGATTATGTAACCCAGAGCATCGGGACGCTGAACAGCGCCCAACCGACCGACTTCACCCCGTCGCTGGCAACGGCTGACGCGCTGGTGCAGTCCTTCGCTTTTAGCTCGTCGCTCGCCGCACAGCCAACCATCCCCGCCGTTACGGACCCGTCAGCCGGTGGTGACCCGACACTCGGTGGTTTAGGTGGTGTGAACTGGCAGCTCTTGAGCATTGGCCCGGATGCTGCACCCACCGAAAACCCGATTACCCTGCTGTTCTCGCCGGATGGCATCGGCGGTAATGCGGGCTGCAACAGCTACTTCGGTCAGTTCCAGTACGACTCGACCACCCAAACCGTGAGCTTTAGCAGCGTCGGCGGCACATTGATGGCGTGTGAAGAGCCGTTGATGACACAGGAAACAACCTACCTGACAGCGCTGCAAACCACCACCGGTTATCAACTCATTGATAACCAACTGCTGCTGACCTACCCCGAAGGTTTGATCGTGTTCCAAGCAGGTAGCGCGACCACGCCGACCGTCATCCCGACCTTAGCCGTGCCGGTGGAAAATACCGACCCGACCCTCGGCGGTTTGGCCGGTGTCCAATGGCTGCTGGTCAGCTACGGCCCACCGGATGCACCCGTTGCCGTCCTGCCGACCGCGCCCGTCACGCTGGACTTCACCGCGCAGGGTGTCAGCGGCAGCGCAGGCTGCAACCAGTATTCCGGCACGTTTGTATACGCGACCAATACGCTGACCTTTAGCCCGCTGGTGAGCACCGAGATGGCCTGCACCGATCCAGCAGTCACCGCGCAAGAAACCGCCTATCTGGCAGGGCTTCAAGCGGCAAACCTGTATTCACTGGACGCCGGTTCGCTCCAAATCGTTTATCCTGATGGGCTGCTGGTGTTCCGTCAGGCGTAGTACGGCCTTTGTATCGCCTTAAAAGATGATACGCTTAGAGGGTCTGGTGCGTGCAAACGTTCCAGACCCTTTCGCTATCTAAAAGGAACATATCATGACCGATATGCTCGTGAAGTTGTACACCCTGCCGCCATTAGAAGCCGAACTTGCAGCGATGAGTGAGCAGGGCATTCGCATCCGGCGCGGGATGCCACCGGAAAAGCATCTTGTTACGTCGTGGGTGCGGCATGAATTTTTCGAGGTGTGGAAGAGCGAAACCGAGGTGGCCTTCGCCCATATGCCCGTAAGCTGCTGGGTGGCGGTGCAATCCAACGCGGTGATTGGCTTTGCTTGCTACGACACCAGCGCCAAAGGCTTCTTCGGCCCCATTGGTGTGAGCAGCACGGCGGGTAAACGCGGCGTCGGGCGGGCGCTGCTGATTGCCACCCTCCATGCTATGCGTGCCGAAGGCTATGGCTATGCCATCATCGGCGGTGTAGGGCCAGTCGAGTTCTACCAGAAAACGGTGGGCGCAACCCTCATTGATGACTCAACCCCCGGTGTATATGATGGGATGCTGGGTGAAGAACCGAAATAGTGCATGGGTCGTCCAATAAGTCTACTAATAATCGCACCACGACTTATCAATTACTATGACATGCTGCCATATACTGCTATACTCTGTTACGATTGCGTAATAGCGGGTGGCGTTCGCGAGAAGAGGCGGTATGGCTAGTGACATCATCAGTGCCAATTATGAAGCATTGAGGCAGGTAGCACGTCAGTTTAGTGACCAACAAAAACGGGTACAGCAGCTTCAACGTGGGCTGGTAGACACGGTTGATCGGCTGCGGCGCGGCGGCTGGATTGCCGACTCAGCTACCCTCTTTTACCGCGAGATGGATCAGCAGGTCTTTATCTCAATCCTACACTTGATGAATGCCCTCGCCCATTCACAAGCGGCAACCTTGGAAATCATCACGATCTTACAACGTGCCGAAGCCGAAGCCTCCGGCGCACTGCGCGGTGAAGCCGGTACGGGTGGCGGCGCGACAGGCGGCGGACAAGGCATCAGCGGCGCGATTGGCAGCTTGCCCAACGCCTTTAACCAGCAGTCGTGGTTCACCCTCAACGACGACCGGGATGGCGGGTGGAATGGGGCGAGGCCAGAGGTGGCAGGGGCGATTGTCGTCAACGGCATCCAGAATGATGTGAACGATCTGCGCGACCTGATGCAGGGCGCTTCCGATGAATTGGGTGGCGTGCCAGTTTTAGGCGTCTTCAATGCGACAGGCGGCAAAGATACGATGGGTTTTGTACGCGACTTAGGCCAATCCATTGCCGACAAATTTCAGGTTAAGTACGGCTTTCGTCCCGCGCCTGATAATGCTGCCGTCAGCAGTTTGGTAGAAGCCATCAAGGCCACGAACGGGCAAACGCCGATCATCGCTCATAGTCAAGGTGGGGCGATCACCGCTGCTGCGCTCCACCAACTCACGCGCGAAGGCTACGACCTTTCCAATATGAAGGTCATCACGATGGGGTCAGCCGAGTTTAATTTTCCTACGGGGCCAAACGCGCCGCAGTATGAACATCGCGTTCATGTGAACGATGTTGTGCCGATGCTGGCTGGTGGCAGGCTCGATTATTATTCTTTTGACCCCCTGACCCTGAAGAAACATATACTCACGGGCGAGATCAAGCTCAATCCTGATTTCAAGATTACCGACCCGCTGGCACCCCACAGCGCCGCTAATTACTTTAAGAACTTCTAGGAAAGTGCCATGAACTACACCCATTTTGAACATCCTGATTTCACCATCGATGTGCCCGCCGACTGGCTGAATATCCCCTCACCGAACTTCGAAGCGGTGTTCGTCATGCCGCCTTTTCCCGAAGGGCCGGGCATCAACCTTGCGGTGGCGATTATCAGAACAACAGTCGTCACCTCGTTTGATGAAGTAGCCGAAAATTTACGAGCCGTACAGCGTGACCAGTATCCAGAGTACCAACTGCATGATGAAAGCGTGGTTGATTTCCCCAAAAGAGCCGGATTTGCCCAATATTACTCGTGGGTGAATCCCGAAACGCATCTCGCGATTGCCCAGTCCCAAATTATTTTCATAACCAACTCCGGTTTATTGGTTGCGGTACTCACCTGCACCCGCCCCGCCGCCATGCAAAAGCCCGACATCAAACTATTGGATGACGTGTTCTACGACATGGCGGCCTCGTTTGACTTCACCGATGAAGGGTAGAACTACTTGCCGCCGTACCAGAAGCCGCGCATCCAATTGTGTTCTCGCAGCTTGAGCATGAGTTCGTCCGAAAGTGCTGGTAGATCGGAAACCGCCGTGTTCGCCTCGGCCTGTGCCACGCTGCGGATGCCGGGGATAACCGTACTCACCGCCGGATGCATCAGCGCGAACTTGATCGCCGCCTGTGGTAGTGTGAAACCACTGCCCTCAATGTCGGCCTTCACTTTGTCGGCACGTTCCACCGCCCGTTCCAGCCGGTCACCCGCGAAATAATTCTTGCGGAAGTCGTCGTCGGCAAATGTTGTGTTGGGCGTGAACTTACCCGTCAGCGAACCTTCGTCAAACACCACCCGCACGATAATGCCCACGTTCGTTTCCTGCGCCACCGGCAGCAGTTCCGCCGCTGGTTCCTGCTCGAAGATGTTGTAGATCACCTGCACGGTGTCGATCCAACCGCCGCGCATCAGGTCGATCACCGAGTTCTGGTCTTGCTCCGGTGTCGATACGCCAATCGCGCGGATTTTGCCCTCGGCTTGCAGCTTCCGCAGTGTCTCGAACGGGCGCGGATTACGGTTCCACGCCCGCGTCCATGTATGCAGTTGCAGCACATCCAGCGTATCGACCTTCAAATTCCGCAGCCGTTCTTCCACATTTTCACGTAGATATTTTTCGGGGTAGCGCTCGTCCATATCGCAGTATGGGCTGGGCGGCCAATGCCCCGGCAGCGGCGGTGTCTTGGTCGCCACGATCACCTTTTCCGACCGCGTTTTCAACACCTCGGCGATAATCCGTTCACTCTTACCGTTGCCATAGCCAGCAGCCGTATCGATAAAATTCACACCTACATCCAGCGCCTTATGCAGCGCCGCCACCGAGTCACTTTCGTTTTGAGCGCCCCATCCCCCGCCGATTGCCCATGCGCCGAAGCCGATCTCCGACACATTCAAATCACTACGGCCTAATTTGCGATACTGCATGGTGGTTTATCCTATGAATATTAATTTCGTTAAGGAAATTATAGCGCTAGACGCTCCTATTAGGTTAAGCTATGAAAATACATATCATTAACCATCTTTCAATTATTCAAACGCAATTTCAACTTCTATAATAATTTACTCATGTAGTTCGGCGATGATCGCCACATCATTCAGACAAAGGGTTTTACATCGTGCTTAAGAACTGAAACAACTATGAGGGTACTTATATGCTCGATTTTGATTTTACGCCCATATGGATGGCGACTTTAGCACTTAGTCTTTATTACTCGAACATAAAAATCTCGGCAAAGTGTCATCATATCGAAAATGGTCGGCGGGGTATTTGCGAAATTTGGATCAAGGACAAGGATGGCAGTGAACAATCTGTCGACTCATTCGTGGTTCCGGTAGACGGGATCGAAACTGATATTGAGTACGGCGACTACATTCGCACCCGCCTTGAACAAGCTGGATATTTACCCGCACAGTAGTCTGGTAGCGCTCCCATACTGCATCGTCTAATAGCCAGTTTATGCTGCCCCGTGCTTAATCGCTGCGTTAAAAAACCTTCCACTTGCCCTCTGCCTTTCCCCCTGCATCTTTGCGTTAAAAACTCTTCCTGTCTGCGATTCAACAGTCTCATAGGCCAGCCAAATTAGGCCATGTGGATACGCCTCCGCCCACGCTGCCGTGCTACCATCCCCACAATGTTAACGAGTCTGAGGAAACACCGATGCCCGATAAAAAGTCTGAACCCGCTCCTAATGATGCCAGTCACCTCTCCGACAGTGACTTACAGTTAGCCTACGAACGCGCCCGTGCCGATCTCCAACGCAAAAATCAAAACGCGCTGGATGCCAGCAGCGAAGAAGCCGCGTTTAAAGTCTACAACGACGAACGCCAACGCCGTTCCAAAAGCGACCTTGAGAAAAAAATCGATCAAGAAGCCTAACTGCTCTTATAATTGAATAGAACTCACACCTCTTGCATGGTTTACTTGCTATTTCAGTGCAAGGGGTGCAGTTTTTACAAGCTAGAAAACGACGATTCTTACGCTCTTCCCTCTTGGCATTCTGTGCGAAGCCCCCCGTGGGATGGCGATTTGTCTTTCTCCATTACTCCCGCTTAAAAAACGCATCCGCCCACGCGAACCCCACACCCGCTGCCTCCGCTGCTTCACGGTCGGTGTCCATATCGCCCACGTAAACGGTATCGACGGGTAAAACCCCGAACGCATCCATCAGGTATTCGATCATCCCCGCCGCCGGTTTGCGGAAGCGGCTTTCGCGCCGTGCTGCTTTCTTGCGCCCGTTGGGGTGAGTCACGCACACGGCATAGGTCGTCGCGCCGATGTAATCCGTAATCTGCTTGACCATCGCGTGGGCTTCCAGCGCCGTAATATGCCCGAATGCCACCCCGCCCTGGTTACTTGCCACCGCCAGCAAATGCCCATCGGCGATCAGCGCCTTGCATACCTCCAGCACACCATCAATCGGCTTCTGTTCGTCCAATTTATTCGGCGGACGCTCACCATTAATGCTGTGTACCAGCGTCCCATCCTTATCGAAAATGTATAGCATGTCGTTATCCTTCAAAGATCTTTTGCCCCATTTTACGCGAACATTCTATGCAACAAAAATATGCACAGCCAAACGATAAACTATCAACCATATGGTTTATCAAACATCTTAGCGTCTGTGCGAAGCCTCCCTTTGTGGGATGGCGGTTCAATTTCTCTGCTTTTCTCTGCGTCTCTGCGGTTCAAATGCATTTTCCTGCATTTCACTCGGTACTCAGCACTCGGTACTTGCCTTTCTTAAGCCTGAAACCGCTTTCCTGATTCAAAGACTTCGCGTATGATAAAAAAGGGAATATGTGATCGACACTGTACACCGGAGTGAGACGAATATGACCGACTCAACCAACTTTGATGACGCACTCGAAATATTTGAAGAAAAAGTGCGCGACAACATCAAAATGCTGTCATCCAAAGATGCCAAATCGCGCATGAAGGCCGCTGCTTGGCTCGGCGAAGCCGGTGACCCGACCTGCATCACCATGCTTAAGCAGGTCTACAAAGACGACCCCGACCCCAAAGTGCGCGATACAGCCAAGTATTCGCTCGGTATGTTCCGCAAACTCGAAGAAGAACTGCACAATTCCGACCAGTCAAAGGTGCAAAAGCTGCTGGAAGATGTCGCCGTGCGCGGCAAAATGGGGCGGCGTCTACCCGTTCCGGTGCGCTCGTTGGTCAAGCTTGAAATCGGCATGATTATCTCGACGGTCTTGGTCGCCGTTCTGGCGCTCGTCCTACCCTCAATGTTCCGCCAAACTGTCACGCAGGCCGTTGAACAAATGGAGAATCCAGCACCGACTACCGCACCTGTGGTCGACAAAGATCGTCCCACGCTCGTCAGCGACTTGCAATCGGCATTAACGCTGGTCAGCAACAGCACCACTACCCTGCAAACTCAATATCAAACCAAGCTCGGAGGTGGTGAAATGAACTGCTCGACCTATTTCGATACATTAACGCCGGTCGTACTATCACTCGCCAATGCCAGCGCGTTCCCCGACCTCGCCACCCTTGCCACCGATGTCAACAATTTGCAAACCAGCCTGAACACCGCTAAAAGCACTTACGACCGTGTGTGCGACGGAGGTGAACAACTCGCCGCATCCGAGTTCGGTGCGCCGATGGGGCAAGTCATCGCGGTGATGCAATCCATCACCACCACGCAGGCTGCCCTCGCGGCGGCTGCTGTCCCGCCTGCCTAAAATCTTCTCAACGCTAAACAACTTAAAAAGAGGCGAATACACGCCTCTTTTTGTTCCCCTCCTTGTTACTACGGGGAGGGGCTAGGGGTGGGGTTTAGCTCGCCACCGGACTCAAATGCGGCTTAATCTGCGCCTCCAACCGCTGCTTCGGTTGATATCCCACCATAAACTTCACCGGCTCGCCACCTTGAAACAAGATCAGCGTCGGCAGTCCCATAATCCCGTACTGCTGCTGAAGATCGGGATAGTCATCCACATTCAACGAACCGACGCGCATCTGCCCCGCATACGCCGCCGCGATCTCATCAACAATCGGTTCCAGCATCTTGCACGGTGGGCACCAATCCGCGCCAAAATCCACCAGCACCGGCAAATCGGAGTTCAACACCTCGGCCTGAAAATTGCTGCCTGTGATTTCAAATGTATTCCGCATGATGACGCTCTTTCTGTTCCTAATTGACGAAAGTTTTATCCAGCCTGAACGATCTATGCTGAGGACTATACAAGTTCCAGTTCACTGGAAGTCAAGGGGTTGGTGATGGCGAATTCAAAAGGCTTGAGCATCGGTGAAGTTGCGCGGCAGGTCGGGATGCTGCCGACCACCCTCCGCTACTACGAAAGCATCGGTTTGCTGCCCAACCCCACCCGCGAAAACGGTCGCCGCTGTTACGACACGGCCATCTTCCAGCGCTTGGAGATGATCCAAACGGCACAGCAGGCCGGCTTCACCCTTGCCGAAGTGCGCGTCCTGTTCGACGAAATCCTATGGAGCGAATCCCCCGCCGCCAAATGGAACAGTCTTATTCAGCAAAAGCTGCACGAAATGGATAGGATGCTAGTCAACATCCAGAATATGAAGCACCTGCTTGAAGATATTCTCGGCTGCGATAACGAACACCTCGCCGAATGCATGTATTACACCGCCCAAAAACACCGCCAAACCGCACCTGCCGAAAATCGCTGAAAGGATGCTGTAACGCGCGATAATGTTATAATGAGGGTGCAAGCTAAATAATCTATCGAAAAGATTTAGGAAATCGTCCCTGTTTGGAATTTATTCCCTCCCTCGCTTGCGGGGAAGGTGTCGCTTCAGCGACGGAGGGGGTTTGCTAGAGCCTTTCGATAACTTGGTTAGACTCGAATAGATGTTATTGAAAGAGGACAGCATGACCACCTTATTTGACGATCTACGCGCCGCTGAATTTTCGCGGTTGGATGCCGGTGGGCATGTCTATCTCGACTACACCGGCGGCGGCTTATACGGCGAGTCGCAAATCCGCACCCATGCCGATGTGCTGCTCAATCAGGTCTTGGGCAATCCCCACTCGCAGAACCCCACCTCGCTTGCCAGCACTCATAATGTCGAGGCCGCCCGTGACCGCATCCTGCAATTCTTTGATGCCGACCCGCAGGAATACGAAGTCATCTTTACGCTCAACGCCAGCGGTGCGCTCAAGCTCATCGGTGAAAGCTACCCGTGGGAAGCCGGTTCGCGCTATCTGATGACCGCCGACAACCACAACTCGGTCAATGGCATCCGCGAGTTTGCCAAAGCCCGTGGCGCGAGCATCGAATACTTACCGCTGAACCGCGAACTCCGCGCCGAAAACTTGGAAGCGCTGCTGCCCACTGTTGACCGCTCCAAGCCGCACCTGTTCGCCTTCCCTGCGCAGTCCAACTTTTCGGGGGTCAAACACTGCCTCGATTGGGTCGAGCTTGCCCACCAGCGCGGCTACGATGTGCTGCTC
>JAPUDW010000173.1 GCA_027492915.1 Bacteroidota bacterium
AGCTGGAGAGATGCCACCGATTGCGCAACTGCCAGAGAGCCTGCGCCCCTTGTATTACCGGAATGCGGCGGCGGTACGGAATGACCCCGATTTTAACCGTGATGTAGGACGGCTGATTACCACTATTCGTGACCACTACCCGCCCAGTGATGACGAACTGCTGCGGGCGGCACAAGCCCCCGCCGTGAACCCACTGGCGACCGTGAAGCAAAAGATGGTTTTACCGTGGATGGGTATCTTGATCGGCGTGTTGATTGTCATCAGTGTGCTTGCCGCGCTGCGCCTCATTCAGCGGGTGGGTGAGCGCATCAATGACGGGAACGCGACCGCAACGGCGGTGGTATTGACGCAGCCTGTATCGTCCATCGACATAATCCCTACGCCGTAAAGTACAAGGTGAAATAAAAAGGCGACCCATTTTCGAGCCGCCTTTGTTTTGTTGCTGTCTAGAAGCCGCTGAGGTGGCTCAGGTCGGCTCGTCCGCGCTGCATGGCGCTGACTGCTTGCAGTAACCCCAGACGGTTGCGGCGCACGGCCTCGTCCTCGACATTCACCATGACCTTGTTGAAAAAGTCGGTGATGGCGGGGAGCATCGGCTCGAAGGCGCTCAGGAACGCATCGACGTTATCGTGCGGTTGGAGGCGCGACCACGCATCGGTGTAGACTGAGTACAGGTGCTTTTCCTCGCCCTCGGCAAGCAGTTCGGTGTTGACGCCGAAGCGTTCGGTTTCACCGCGCGTAATGCGGACGCAGCGGGCGAAGCCATCCAGCAGGGCTTCCCAATTACCACGTTTGACCCACTCGCTCAACTGCTCGATTCCCTTGAGGGCGCGGTAGGGGTTAGCGCTTTGTTCCGCCAGCACAGCAGTGATGACATCGCGCGGCCAATCTTGTTCTTCGACCCATGCGCGGAGGCGACCGCCGATGAATTCCAGCACCTCGGCTTTGTTCGCCGGTGTAACCTTTACCGGTTGGGCTTGCGCGGCTAGTTCAATCGCTGCTTTGAGATCAACATCCAGTTCTTTGGTAACTAAAATTTGGATGATACCGAGGGCAGCACGCCGGAGCGCATACGGGTCACTGGTGGACTTGGGCGCGAGGCCGACTGCGAACAACCCGACGAGGCTGTCCAGCCGGTCAGCCAGCGCGAGGATCGTACCTGCTTCGGAGGTGGGCAGCTCGCCGTTGGCACTGCGCGGCAGCCAATGTTCGTAAACGGCGGCGGCGACTTCTTCCGGTTGACCGCTGCGACGGGCATACTCACGTCCCATCGTCCCTTGTAGGTCGGTCATTTCAACGACCATCTGGGTGGCGAGGTCGGCCTTGACGATCTGCGCGGCTTTTTGCGCGGTGCTGATTTCGATACCGCTGGCGCCGATCAATTTGCCGAGGGGCGCGACTAATTGGACGATGCGTTCGTTTTTATCGCGCATCGAGCCGAGCTTTTCCTGGAAGGTCAGGGTCGAAAGGCGCGGGAGGAATTCTTCTAGCCGCTTCTTGTTGTCCTGCGAAAAGAAGAAGGCGGCATCCGAGAAGCGAGCTTTTAGAACCTGCTCGTTACCGTGCGCCACTTTGTCGATATGTTCACCATCGCCGTTGCGGACGGTGACGAAGTAGGGCAGCAGCTTGCCGTCCTTGTCCTCAATCGGGAAGTAGCGCTGCTTTTTCGCCATGACCATCACCAGCACTTCACGCGGGAGTTCGAGGTATTTTTCCTCGAATGTGCCGAGTAAAGCGGTGGGCGCTTCAATCAAGTTGGTGACTTCATCGAGCAGCGAATTGTTCGTGGGGATACGGCCTTTGACGCTGGCGGCAATTTTGTTAATTTGCTCAATCACGGCTTCACGGCGCAGTTCGTGGTTGAGGATAACCCCCTGATCTTTCAGCGTGTCCAAGTAACCCTGCACCGAATTTACGGCGCTGGCTGGCGACCCGTAAGGGCGAATGCCGTGGGTTATGTCGGCGCTGGCGATACCGGCGTACTCAAACGGGATTACCGTGTCACCCAGCAGGGCGGTGATCCAGCGGATGGGGCGCGAAAAGGCGATGCGCGTGCTGTTCCAGCGCATGGTCTTGGCGAATTTGATACCCGCGATCAGCTTAGGCAGTTCTTCCGCCAGCACTTCGAGGGCGGGGCGGCCAATCGCTTTGACATGGGCGGTGACGTACTGCCCTCCGTCAATCTCCTCAACCTTGAGGTCTTCGACACGCACGCCTTTACCACGGGCGAAACCTTCAGCCGCTTTGGTGGGCTTGCCGTCGGCATCAAAGGCACGGTTGGCGGCGGGGCCACGTTCAACGCGCTCCTCGTCCGGCTGGCGGGCGGGTACTTGCCACGCGGCTAACACGAGGCGGCGGGGTGTGCTGTAGACCATGACCCCCTGCGGTAGTGACAGGCGTAGGCGTTCGAATAAGCCGGAGGCCATGTCCTCCAACTGCTCCTGTGCCGCGTCAACATCATCAGCGGGCAGTTCTTCCACGCCGATTTCGAGCAGGAAGTCCGCCGGTTTGCCTTCCGCGTTGGTCGGCAGGGCAGCCGCTGTTTGCAGCGCGGGCGCTCCCCAACCCTTATCGGTGTTGAGGAACGGATAGCCTAATGTTTCGCGCTGGAGGGCGAAGGCTTTGGCGACATCCTTCGTCATGTTGCGCATCCGGTGGAAGAAGTAGGCACGTTCAGTTACACCGATAGCACCGCGTGTATCCAGCACATTGAACAGATGACTGCACTTCAGCACATAGTCGTAGGATGGAATAATCGCTCCGGCTTCGAGGGCGCGTTTACTTTCGCTTTCGTAGTTGTCGTACACCTCTTTCAGCGCCTCGACATCCGCGATTTCGAAGTAATACTTACAGTGTTCGATTTCGCTTTGCAAGAACACATCCCCGTACGTTAGGCCGGGCAGCCAATCAATATCCCACGCGGCGTTCTTGTCTTGCAGGGCGAGGACGATGCGCTCCAAGCCGTAGGTAATTTCGACGCTGACGGGTTCAAGCTCGATACCCCCCGCCTGTTGGAAGTAGGTGAACTGCGTAATTTCCTGTCCATCCAGCCAGACCTCCCAACCCAAGCCCCACGCACCGAGAGCAGGGCTTTCCCAGTTGTCCTCGACAAAGCGGATGTCATGTTCACGCTGGCTGATGCCGAGCGCCTCCAACGATTGCAGGTAGAGTTCCTGCGGGTTGCCGGGGTCAGGCTTGAGGATGACCTGATATTGGAAGTAATACTGCATCCGGTTCGGGTTTTCGCCGTAACGACCGTCATCCGGGCGGACGCTGGGTTCGACATACGCCGTGCGCCACGGTTCCGGCCCCAACACGCGCAGCAAGGTGGCCGGATTACCCGTACCCGCGCCGACCTGAACGTTATAGGGATTCCAGATCAAGCAGCCTTGATCCGCCCAAAAATTATGCAGTTTGAGGATGACTTGTTGAAAGTTAAGCGGTTTCGCCATGTTTATGCCTTAATTTCGGTACACATCACGGTTACATATTATAAAGTTTACGTTTCAAGTTAGCGAGGGGCGTGATGTGCATTACAAAAGTAAAAAATGTGTTACAAGGTTGTTATAGAACGCAACCTTAATTCACTGTTGTTAAAGTTGGCATATCATCAATCTATAAGATGGAAACGGCAACTAAGTTTCGCAATAATCGTTTTCTGTAATATCTGCGAGGAATTTAATTTATGAGCAGCACCTCCACTCAACAACGCCCCGGTTATTATGCCCGGATGATTTGTGATTATATGAAGAACCAGCCGAACTTCTATGCGCCGAGTTTAGATGACGTGCGCGATGCGTTGGGGCTTTCTGATGACGAGTTTACAATGGGTGTGGATTGGTGCATCGCTCGTAAGATTATCAAGCTCGAAAGCAAGGCAAAGGCGCAAGCTGCCGCTGAAAGTAACCTCGAAGCCGAAGCGCTGAAGGGCGAAAGCAGCCGCTTGAGTTCTATGCTGCGTTCGACACCAGCCTTCGCCGAAGCCTCGTAAGCTTTACAACCTCATTGATTTGCAACAAACGTTACATACGGCTTGTTGAGGGAATGTAAGGGAGGGTCACGAACCCTCCTTTTAAAAACATCGCCGTACCCAAAGTCTCAAACAATTGACTCCCACATGATTATTCGGCTGAAGCTGTCTGCTGCCCCTTGAGCGCTAGCAGCGCACCGAGTATCAGCAGACCCCCAACTAACTGCACCCACGACAACTGTTCACCTAGAAAGATGACCGATTCGACTGTGCCGAACACCGGAATGAGCGCGAGGTACAGCGCCGCACGGGTCGCGGGCATCCCCTTGAGGGCGTTGAGGTAAAAGAGGAAGGCGAGCATATATTGCACGATGCCGTTGAGGATCGCCCACAGCCAGATAGATAGCGGAATAGCAGTGAGACTTTGCAGTTCACCCCCCGCGAGGCCGAGCGGCAGTACCACGATGCCGAAAAGTAGACCAAAGGTGTGTTGTAAGGCGGCAAGGGGAATCGGCTGCATTTCGCTAACGGCGCTGCGGCTGAGGACGACATACAGGGCAGCGCTGGCGGTACCACCCAGTACAAGTAAATCACCGGCAAGCGAATGAGCACCGGATTCCTCACCATTGACGGAGATGAGGATAACGCCGACAAGGGTGAGCAGGATGAGGAGCAGGGTGCGGCGCGTGACCCGTTCGCGCAGGATGAAATACGCGAACACGACCACCAGAAAGTATTCGGTCGCACCAATAAATGAAGCGACGCTGGCAGTGGTGCGGGAAAGCCCGACCAGCGCCAGTACAAAAGCGAGGCCGGGTTCGAGTAAGCCAACCGAGCCGAGGCGCAAGCTGTTGATATTCATGGGCGGTTGTAGCCTACGAACCCACACCAGCGACCACAGGACAACCACGCTGGCGGATAACTGAACGACGAACAGGATGAAGGGCGGGAAGTAATTGAGCGAATATTTGCTCATGACCGTGCCGGTTCCCCATGCGGCAGCCGAGGCGACCATGAATAGCAGGGCGAGACTAGAGGTGGATAGGCGTGTGGTCAACAGCGACATAGTTTTCCTGATCTGTAATTATAACCGTCAAAATGGATTATAGTGGTTATAACGGATTGTGGCAACCGGGGATTATGTGGACAACTGAACCGTGTTTCCATTGAGCGAGAGTTGCGTAGGGGATAGGTTGACTTTACACTCGTAGATTAATCGTTGTGATAGCAAACGCAAAGTGCTCATGATCTACGAAATTCATTTGTATGCGCCCAAGACCAACCAACTGACACCTGCTATGCTCGAATGGCTGTTTGAGCACGGTCAAAGCACCGACCAACCGGAAGCCTTCTGGCCGGTGCGGAAAATCCGGCAGAAGCGGTTGGCACGGCTGATGCTGCAACTTGACCCGACGCTAGTGCCGATGCGCGGGCCGGGGAGCGACGTAGAACTGCACTTCCCGAATGCGGATCTAGGGATTGTACTCTACATCCATGATCGCGGGGCGATTCTGTTCTTCCCCTACATGGCCTACAGCATCTACTCGCGCATCGTGATCGGCATCTGTTACACCTACATCCGCTACCTGTATGATACGCTGGGCTTCTGGAGCTACGACCCACAGTTAGATGTGCTGTCCTTCGCCGATGATTTCCAGTCGATTGAGGATACATCACGGTTGATGGACGCGGTAATGCCGAAGCTGCTGGGGCAGTAAAAGGCTTTTACCACAAAGGCACAAAGAAAAGATAAGCGATTGAACCGCAGCGGCGTAGCGGAAGGCAGAGAAATACGAGAGAAAAGAGATAGAGACAATGCTTGATCTACTAGACTACCGGCGGCGGGTGCATGAGCTTTACCGTGATGTGCGGTCGGGTGAAGGCGCGGCAACCTGCACGGCGTTCCGTACGGCGAAGGACGAGCTGTTCCGCACCCATCCGCAGTCGGCGCTGAATAATGAGCAGCAGTCGGCGTTTACTGGACTGCGCTACTACGATTATGATCCTGCCTACCGCGTAATCGCGCAAATTGATACCCACGTCGAGTCAGAAACGCTGACGGTGGAACTGGACGATGATGGGCGCTTTTCCTACCGGCGCTTTGGTGAGGTGCGCTTCACGTTGCCAACCGGCAGCGGTCGCTTGAGCGTATTCTGGATTAACGGCTACGGCGGTGGGGTGTTTATCCCTTTTGGCGACACCACCAACCGCGAGTCGACCTACGGCGCAGGGCGCTACCTCTACGACACTATCAAAGGCGCGGACTTGGGCGCGACATTCGACAGCCTTGTGCTGGATTTTAACTACGCCTACAACCCCTCCTGCGCGTATAACGAGCGCTGGGTCTGCCCACTCTCACCGCGTGAAAATAAGTTGGCGTTTCCCATAGCGGCGGGGGAGAAGGTCATTCAATACGATTAACCGCAGCGAGCCATTGGTTCACATTCACAATAAGCAGCTTGAGGGAGAAGTTATTTTGTCTTTCTCCCTCAGAAATTTTATCTTGAATCTTGTCCACCACGACCACAATACTGCGCTCAATGTTTTAGTTCAAGTCGGGTAGGACGCACCCTTAAACGCTGCCGTAGACCCTCAGGTCAAACGTGGATTCGAAGCTGTACGGCGCTATTTGGGTGCCATTGCTGCGGTTAGCTGCTTGTGACGATTGACGGATTCAAGCTGTCGAAAATCACCGATGCGTGCTGCGGGCGACCCTCAACGACCAGATGCGCATCCACCATCCAATAGCCATTACCAGCTAGTTGGTATAAGCAGATGCTGCTGCTGACATTGCAACCGACGAGGGTATTTTCGGCGGGAATACCCGTTGGTAGTTCGGTTTCAGGTATCCATAACCCATCTACGATACCGCTTACCAGTACGCCGCGCGTGTCGCCATTGTGGTTGTAGATCGGTATAAGCCAATCCCCCTGCTGCCAGTTGATGCGGTCATCGGGCTGAGAGTTAAATCGAATGACAATCTGTGCGCCGGGTGTGCCCGGTATGGCGACAACCAGAGTGATAAGATTTTGCAACTGCTCAAAATTCTGGAAGGTATAGGTGAATCCATCAATGGTCACTGTGCCACTGCAAGGGTTACATCCCACCAACGCTTGTAGCTGGTCATAACCGATTTGGTCATTGGTGGTTCCAGTAAAGGTGAGTAAATCGTTATCCCCACCTATATTCCCGCCAGAAATTGTGCCAAGAATAGTTGCACCGACCGCTATGGTGATATGGTCATCACCCCCAACCGTAGCATTATTTTCACCCGTCACATTGCCATTCACGACAGCCGTAGCAGCGATGATAATTTCGTCATCGCCACCGATGCGAACGCCTTGTGTAAGTAAATTCTCGCCAGAGACGCTGCCAACCGTCCCGTTAATAGTGATGCTGTCATTACCGCCGGTCATGGTGCTGCCACTGTTTGCGATCCATTGGATATCCCCCACGACCGCGTTGGTAACTTCTCCATTCACGATAATTTGATCGTCACCGCCAGTTGCAGTCCCGCCAACATAGTCACCATAAACGTTTACCACACGCCCCTCAATGATGATGGTATCGTCACCACCATCCACACTGCTGTTCATGTAATCGCCGTAAACCGTCGCGGAAGTATTGCCGTTAATGGTGATGGTGTCGTTACCTGCAGCGGATACGGATGACAAAGAAACTGAGCCGGCGACACCATCGCCTGTCACCAAAGTCTGATTATTGCTGTCAATTGTAATCACATCATTACCGTTCGAGCCGCCCGCTACAATCGTTTGTGTCGGCGGGGCGGGGTTATTGTCGCAAACAATTGTGTCATTACCGGCAGTTCCATTGGCGGTGTTGGCGACGCCATTGGTCTCGCAATCTGCCAATAGAGAAGGAATGAAAATGCCCTGTGTCGACAGAATCCCCAAGAAAACACTTATTCTTATGAAAAATTTGAACCGCGTCATTATACTTCCTTCGATTAATGCGTTATTACTTTGAGAGCGTATTTAAATATAATCTGTATAGCATAACATACATCGCGAGAATGTTATTTAGACTTTGACAGTTCAATATATGATAGCCCCGCGATGAGGCGTATTTTCATCACATCGCCTTTAACACACGCGAGCATGTCCCCGAAGCCCGCTTCCAGACCGACAAAGGCGTGTTCGTTCACCGCTGACTATGTTAATTAACTGTTTCTGTCATGTTGATGCGATTGCCCTGATTGGCGGCAGAGTTTCTATAGACATTTACGGGGTGAAATGTCATCATTAGGCACGTTCTAGAAGTATAAACCGAGTTGAGATGACATCTTTACTGGAAGCTCCCCCACAAACCGCCCTCCGCCCCATCTGGATTGGCAACGTTTATATTGAGACTCCGCTGACCCTCGCGCCGATGGCTGGACAAACCAACCATGCCTTCCGTACCGTCTGCCGCGAGATGGGTGACTGCGGCCTCGTGTGTACTGAGTTGATTAGCAGTCAGGCCATCCACTACAAGAGCAAGAAAACATGGCATATGTTCGACTGGACGGAAGCCGAGCGCCCGTTCGCGGTGCAGTTGTTCGGCAGCGATCCGGCGATTATGGCCGAAGCCGCTAAGATGGTGGCTGACCACGGCGCAGATATTGTAGACATTAACATGGGCTGCTGGGTGCCGAAGGTCGTCAAGAAGGGCGGCGGTGCGGCACTGCTGGGCGACATCTGCACAGCCACGATGGTTGTCGAGGCGGTGGTGAAAGCTGTCGATGTGCCGGTAACCGTGAAAGTCCGCAGCGGCCTCGACCCCGAACATATCACTGCAATTGAGTTCGCCAAAGCTGCCGAGCAAAGTGGCGTGAAGGCGATTGCCGTCCACGGGCGCACGGCTTCTCAGGGCTTTACGGGCAAGGCGAATTGGGACATTATCCGGCAGGTCAAGGATGTGGTGAGCATTCCCGTCATTGGTAACGGCGATGTGAAGAACGCTGCTGACGCCGCCCAAATGCTGGCAGAAACTGGCTGTGACGGTGTGATGATCGGGCGGGCGGCGCTGGGCAACCCGTGGTTGTTCCACGAGATCGCCCACGAAATTCGCACAGGTGAACCGCTGCCCTCACCGAGCGCATCCGAACGGGCGGCGGCGGCGATACGTCACGCCCAATTGAGTGTTGAGAGCAGCACCATCGGCGAAAAGCAGACGATTTGTGAACTGCGCGGACAGTTAACCAAGTATCACCTCGGTGTACCGGGGGCGGCGGCTGTGCGCGAAAAACTGGTGTTCGCGGAAACGCTGGCGGATGTCGAGGCAATCTTAACACCGTATTTGTAGATTGAATCGTAGAGAAAATCATTAACCACAGAGATACAGAGGATATAGAGATTTTGAGCAAGGAAGAAGTGTTACAACACACTTTAACAAGGAAATATCGACTCTGTTCTGTGATATTGGGGCTTTTGATGGTTATGGTGCTGCTGGCCGGCTGCGGTGGCTTGGGCGGTGAACCAGCCATCATCATGACTCTGGCACCCGCCACACCCATTGCCGATGTCCCGACTCTGCCGCCGGATTTGGCACGCGGGGCGGTGTTATTCGCGGAGAACTGCACCCGCTGCCACGGCACAGGCGGCGCGGGGGATGGTGAACTGATCGGTGTGGGAGAGGGGCAGATACCTACCCGACCGCGCAGCTTCCTCGACGCGGCGACGACTGCTGAACAAACGCCGTTGGATTGGTACCTGACAATTACCAACGGCAACCTTGAAGTGCTGATGCCGCCGTGGGGGGACGCGCTCACCGATGCCGACCGTTGGGCGGTGACGCTCTACACCTATACCCTGCACTACACACAGGCGAATATTCAGTCAGGAGCTGAAGTGACCGCCGGTGATCCGGTCATGCCTGCGGATTTGCCGGAAACCTTCCAACTGGTGCGAATAACGGATGCCGAACTCATCACACAGGCCGGCTTGCCAGCGCCCTTCGTCCAAAGTTTGAGCGACGACCAACGGACGAGCCTTGCGGCCTACCTGCGCTCGCTGACGGTAGCGAACGCTCAACAGATGGGCGTGGTGAGCATTGCGCCTGTAGTAACCGCTGAACCGATGACCACACCGGAACCGGATGCTACCCCCGAAGTCACACCCGCAGTCGGCACAGGAACGGTCACGGGCATCGTAACGAATGGTACTGCTGGCGCAGCACTCGATGGTGAGATGAACGCTAGCTTGTACACCATTACGCAGCAGGGCGCGACCACCCCCGTTGAAACCACCGTCGATGCGGAAGGGAAGTTTGTATTCGCCAACGTTGATATTCGAGCCGACGAACGTTATCTGGTAACGGTGACTTATAAAGGGCGTGGCTATGGCAGCGAGGCTAAGAATGGCGACCCGACGCTGAACGCGCTCGACCTCCCCGTGACCGTCTACGAAACCACTGATGACGCCAGTGTGCTCGACATCTCGGCGTGGGTGTCGCAGGTGCAGGTGGTTGGTAATTACCTCGAAGTGAATGACTTCATCCAGTTTAATAATACAAGTGACCGCGCCTACTCGACCGAACAAATGTTGGATGCAGTTCGCTACGGCGGCTTACAGGTGCCTGTCCCCGATGGCGCACAAATCTTGAGCGCCGATGTGCGCAGCGCCCGCTATGCGATTGGTGCTGACGGCAAGAGTGTGATCGACACCGCGCCGGTGCTGCCGGGGCAGGGGCATATCTTCCAGATGGTGTACCGCCTGCCGTATCAAGGCGATATTTCCGTCGAGCAGCGGATGCCGTACTTGTTCAACGGCTCATTCCGCTTGCTCATGGCGACCCCGATGGCTGTGGTAACATCCGATAGGCTGCCATCCATCGGGCCGCAGACTTTGAGTGGTGTTCAGTATCAAGGTTACGGTGGCACGTTAACGCTGGCAGCGGGGGACAACATCCGCTATACCGTTCAGGGCGGCGCGAGCAGCAGTAATGGCACGGCTGCGGTCGTCAGTTCGGATAAGCTGGTGCCGCTGCTGTTAATATTGGCTGGCGTGATTGCGGTGATCGCGGCAGTCGTTATTCAGCTTGGCAAGAACCGCCAATTGAGCGTGCAAAAGACCAGTGATGGCAGCGACAAATTGATTGATGGCTTGGTGGCGCAGATCGCCGAGTTGGATGAGAGCTATCGTACCGGCGCCGTAGATGCAGCCACCTACCAGAAGCGGCGCGAACGGTTAAAGACGCGGCTGGCGACACTCATTGACGAAGATAATCCGAACCAATAACAGAAATTCACAGGGAGACAGCATGAGTTTAGACTTTTTGAAGCGGATGTTGAACGCGCCGGGGCCATCGTCACAGGAAACCGCACCCGCGCGGGTATGGCGCGACGAAGCAGCCATTTTCGCCGACGAAATCCTGACTGATATACGCGGTAATTCGTTCGCGGTGCTAAAGGGTGGCACACCACGCGTTTTGCTGGCGGGTCATATCGACGAAATCGGTTTGATTGTGAGTTATGTCGATGATGACGGCTTCATCTCCTTCGCGGGGATCGGTGGCTGGGACCCGCAGGTGCTGGTCGGGCAGCGCATCCGTTTGCTCGGCAAGCACGGTGATGTGATCGGAGTGATCGGCAAGAAGCCCATTCACCTGATGAAGAAAGATGAGGCTGGAAGCACGATTGAAAACCTGTGGATCGACATCGGCGTGACCAGCCGCGCGGCTGCCCTCGAACAGATTCGTATTGGCACGGTCGGGGTAATTGACGCGGCGGCTTACGAACTCCCGAACGGACGCATCGTATCCCGCAGTATTGACAACCGCATCGGCGCATATACGGTGCTGGAAGCGCTGCGCTTGCTGGCGGCAGATCGTCCGGCGGCAACGGTAGCAGCGGTCGCTACCGCGCAGGAAGAAATCACTTTTGCCGGTGCTTATACCGCCGCCTTCAGCTTTGAGCCGGATGCAGCGATTGTGGTGGATGTGACGCACTGTACCGATTACCCGACTGCTGATAAGAAGCTGGCGGGCGAGGCTAAATTAGGCGGTGGGCCGGTGATCGCGGCGGGTTCGGTCAACAGTCCGGTCGTCCACCAAATGCTGCTGGACATCGCCGAGCGCGAAAATATTCCCTACACCGTGAAGGTCAATCCGGCGCGGTCGGCAACTGATGGCGACGCGATTCATCTCTCGCGGGTCGGTGTGGCGGTGGGTGTGGTTTCCATTCCCAACCGTTATATGCATTCGCCCAACGAGATGATTCAGATGAGCGATGTTGACCATGCGGCGCAGTTGATCGCGGCGTTCGTGCGGTCACTCTCTGCCGAAACCGATTTTATTCCGCGCTAATTTCCCCTGCACCTTCAGAATCCGTATTGACTCCCCCTCGCCATTTTATGGTGAGGGCTATGAGCGTCGTTAGCGAATGTGGGGGTGAGGTGCATATTTAGATTGTCCAAGATGTTAGGCAAGAGGTTATAAGCTATGGGTTATTTCATGCGCTACATCGCGACGGATGAACGTCCGGTGACTTTCGACACACTCCGCGAGGTGCTAACGGCGATTGATGCGAAGTACACGCTGCGCCCGACTGATCTGGATGAGTTGGTGGAAGTCATGTACGACGGTCAACTTTATGGGCAGGTCGAAATCGACTCGCCGGAAGATGAACTGTTTGAGGACGACATCAGCGCCTTCACCGAAATGTTGGGTGAACCCAAAACCGATGCCGAGCAGACGGTCGCCGCTGCCCTCGCCGCCGCGACGCAAATCGTCGCCGTGGAGATGTTCTGGGAAGGCACGGATGGCGAGGCGACTTTTAGCAAGTTCGACCCGCTGTGGGATTGGTTGTTCGTTAACCGCAGCGGCATTTTGCAGGCGGATACCGAAGGCTTCTATAACGTCGATGGCTTGCTGGTCGAGCGCAAGTTCATGATATAAGATCATATCCTTACTCACGCATCGTAACCAAGCAATTCTCTCGTAGGGAATGGTCTCAGACCATTCCGCTTCCCCCTCCATCCCAACTCTCTTCCTCGCCCAAAAGGTTTGCAAACTCAAACCATCAAATAAGAAAATTTGTGCTACAATGGATCTGTGAAAAATGGTGATAAGTTTTGACCACCATCACACGGTTTATATGTTGCACATATGACAAAATGGACTGTGTCTCAACAATAACAACAGCATCAACAGCATTCTGTCCTTTTCATCTTTTATGGTCTTTGTGGTAAAACGCCTTTGCATTTTCGGCAGATTCCTTCCCTGCATCTGCCGAATCGTCATTCGGCGGCAGCCATACGGGAGCCAGCCGCCGAACCTCTGCCATTTCAGCGCCATCCTCCCCCACTTCCGCCGACATAAAATCATGCCCCGGCGGATATACGGGAGCTTCCCGCCCGCTATTTCGGCAAGAAATTTGCACAAACTGCGTAAATTGCGAAATTTGTGCAATAAAAAGTTACTCGCAGGCGGTGCGTCCTGTGGTGCGGCAGAAGAAATAAATCGGGTCATCGCTGCTGCTGCCGTAATCGCGTAGTTGTTGAATGGAATAGGTGAAGTCTTGAGGCGCGGTGTTGTGGCACAAGAAGCAGATGTTCAGGCTTTCGTCATAATCCGCCCCGCTGTCCATATCGAATGAGCCGAAGTTCCATGCCCCGCTGCGGGCAGCACTGGTGAAGTCCGCGTCCTGCCAATCGGTGCGCTTTTCCCGCACATGCACGAACGGCATCGGTTCGCCCTTCACATAGTGACCGTCCGCATCGGTAATATAGTCCCCGTCCACGTTTCTGAGGGCGTAATAACCCTCGACCACCATCACTGTCGAGGCGGGCAGCACACGGTTGGCGCGGGCGGCCTCTGCCCCCACAGGGTTGATATACAGGTCGCGTATCGTACCGTCAGGTCGCTGCACCGTCGAATACAGGACGAACGTATCGCGGTAATTTTGTGGGTATTGAACACCGGGGAGGCGTGGTTCGGTCGGTGTGGCGGCTGAACTGGCGGCTAAGGCTGCCAACAGCGGAACGACGATCAGGGCGACGAAACCAATGAGCAGTGTGAAGCGGCGATTTGAGCGAGCGAGCGTAATCATAACCTCATTGTGGCGCAAAATGCTTACAGAAGTCTATCTACTCAATTCTACTGTAAAGTGGCTATGAAATTCATTAGCACTGAGGTTAAACATTCCACGCCGCGTTTTGCAGGACGACACGGTAGCCATCCGCATCTTCAAACGTCTTGCCCTGCTTGTCCCAATAGGGGTTAAAGGACGCAACAGATTCATAACCCTGCTGCTTCATCCGGTCAACCGCGTGCTGCCACGCGGCGGCATCCGGCAGGTAAAACACCAGCAGATTGTCCTGCGTCGGGGCGCGTCCGGCAGCGTGACCGCGCTTCACCGTGAACTCCAAGTGGTAGGGTGCGCCGTGATGTCCGAGCATCATCCCATCGAACCCCTCGTGATCTTCGAACGAGGCGATCACCTCAAAGCCCAGGCCATCGCGGTAAAAGCGCAGGATGTCGGGCAGGTTGTCAGTCGGTCGTGCCACGCGCAGGTGTGGGAACATCGGTGGCTTCCTCTACGACGGCGTAACCAAATATTCCATAATGGCGTTCTGGGCGTGCAGCAGGAAGTTCTTGGCTTCGTAGTTCAGGCACAGCGGCGACTGCATGGCTTCCGCCGAGACTTCTTCGCCCCGCGTCACCGGTGGGCAGGGCAGGAAAATGGCATTTTCTTTAAGCCGTGATAGATGTTCCAGCGTGATTTGGTACGGCGCGAATTGGTCACGGATATGCTCTCTGCTGAGTTCAGGCGTGGGCTTCGGCCAGCAGTCGGTGTAGATCATGTCCGCCCCGACCAGCGCCTCGTCTAAATCTGTCGTGACGCTGATCGAACCCTGCGCCCCTGCACTCAACACACTAAGCAGCGCTGGCGTAGCGAGGTAACCTTCCGGTGCGACTTGCGTGATGTGGATGGGGAAGCGCACCGCCGCCTCGAACCAACTCATACACAGGTTCGTGACTTCACCCGCAAACACCACTTTTAACCCATCCAGGCTGCTCCGGTCACGGCGTATAAATTGTAGGTCGCCCATGATTTCGCAGGGATGGCTGAAGTTAGTACGGGCGTTAATCACCGGAATAGCGGTGTGCGAGGCAAAGTATGTCAGGTCTTCATGGTTGGGGGCGCGGACGACCAGCAGCGAGTACCAATTCTCAAGGTAGCTGCCGATGTCTTCTAGTGGTTCTTGCACACCGAGTTCGCCCGGAATATATGTCACCTGTCCGCCCATTGCCTTCGCGCCTATTTCAAATGCCAGCCGGTTGCGGAAGCCATGACCGTAAAACCACAGGCCGATTTGCTTATCGGCCAGCGGCTGCGGCATATGGTGATG
>JAPUDW010000174.1 GCA_027492915.1 Bacteroidota bacterium
AAACCTGCTCATTGAAAAGCACATTACGATATATGCCCGTGATGCTAAAGCTCTATCCGACAAGGCAGATGCTGATAGGCTCGAAATTCTGATGGGTTACACCTTCCCATACATGGATCATGCTATTAAAGCCAAGGGATATATCGACGAGGGTTTAATTGGTGATATTGAGTATGCAGCCTGTAATATGTCGTCGATCACCTATGACTTGTTGAAGGGGCAACCAGAGAAGTTCGCGCCGGAGGGTGGCTATACGGTTACAGGGCCATCTACCACGACTTACAGCGACCCGTCGGTGGCAGGAGCCGGACAGAGTGTGCTGCAAGTCACCCATTTGGCGGCGTTGATGTTCCACTTCGCGCAGGAGTTACGCGCTGATACGGTAACGGCTTTTATGAACAACCTTGAAGCAAAGGTTGATGTGGTTGATGCCATCGCAGTGCGCATGAATACGGGCGCACTGGCAATTGTGGGCAGTACAGGTAACGTGGCGCTGGGCGATTCCGGCTCCGTCGAGGTGCATTTGCACGGGAGTAAAGGGCGTATTCGAGTGGATACTGTCACAGGCGAAATGCTCATGCGGCTGCATAACGGGCGCGAAGAGCATATTCCACGACATCAAACTACTTACCCCGGAGATGTGCCTTCGGCTAAGTTGGTCGAAATTATACTCGACGGTGCTAAACCGTTATTTCCCGGTCGAACGAATGGGTTATACACAGTCGAATTGCTTGAAGCAGCACTGCGTTCAGCAGCACAGGACGGTATGCCGGTAAAAGTAGCTTCGCTGTATAGTTAGCATTTGTATGACAGCGGATGCCTGAATAAAACACCTCCCGCCTCCACTCGCTAAGGTCGCTCATAGCCCTGTCCAATTTGCTGGGTACAGCTTGGAGAGGCGAGGCACATGGAACGGTCTGAGGCCGTTCCCTACGAGAAGGCAAAACATATATTCCCTGTTTAATTATTAAGATGGGTTATGGTATGGACAGAGACAATATCTCCTAAGCGTTATCAATTTTTGACTAAGCGTGTCTGCCAACTGGTTCAGGGTTAACAGGACTGACACACTCTCTAAGACTTTCAACCAAAATAAGCCCTAGAACTTTATATGAGTATAAAAACATGAAAGATCGAGTTGCGATTGTTACCGGAGCAGCGCGTGGCATCGGCGCGGCGACTGCCCAAGTGCTCGCCCAAAAAGGTGCAAAGGTTGCTGTAAGCGACATTGATGCGGGTCTGATAGAGCAAGTTGTAGCCACGATTCAACAAGCAGGCGGCGAGGCAGCGGCCTTCCCGTGCGATGTATCACACCCCAGCGAGACGGACAAATTGGTGAATGATGTGGTTTCTAAGTACGGCAGGCTCGACATCCTTGTGAATAACGCCGGTATATGCCCACGCATTCCGGTTGATGAGATGACCGAAGAGATGTTTGATTTGATGTTCAACATTAACTTGAAGCCCGTATTCTTCCTGACACGGGCGGCGGCAAATGTGATGAAGCTGCAAAACTGGGGACGAGTCGTTAACATTAGTTCAACGGCAGGGCGCATTGGCGCGATGCATAACTCGACGGTATACAGTGGCACTAAGGGCGGCGTATTGGCGATGACTAAATCCTTAGCGCGGCATTACGCCCCATACAATATCCTCATCAACGCTATTGCTCCCGGTACGGTGGATACACGCATGTTTGCCAACGTAGCCGCAGAAACACGAGAAGAATATGTGGAGACGGTGCCACTGGGACGCTTCGCCCAACCGATTGAAATCGCTCATTCAATTGTCCACCTGTGCAGCGAAGAAACCACATGGGTTACAGGGGCAACACTCGATGTGAACGGTGGCGTGGTGATGGTTTAGAGGCAAGAATAGGGGGCGCGTTACTGTAATTTAAAAAGCGGCTGCTACCGCATCTTATCCAGAAAACGGAATGGCCTGAGATGGTGTTTAAAAGGTGTCTCAGTGTGTTTGTAGACCCCCTCATCCCCAGCCCTTCTCCCCCGCAAGCGAGCTGAGGAGGGGGCTAATGCACGGGAGGGTCTCAGCCCCTCACCTACGAGAAAATGTGTTTGCGATAGGTGACACGGAGGAGGCTACGCACCGACTCCTCCCTATAGAATAATCAATTACCTTATTAAACCCGTCTGATGTTTACCGTGGGCGCTACAAATGATTAACATCAGCAGCGCGTTTAGAGTGAGACACCCAATAGACCGCGTGTGATCTGAAATTGGGTGTTGTCGCTGTTGCTCAGGCGAGGCACATACCGCTTCGAGAGTGTATGCACCACCAAGTTCAAAAGGTCAGCAGCCCAATCAATCGTCACCGTGTCGTAGACGGAATCCAAGTCGGTTTTGTAATCGGTATGAAGGGTTTCGCCGGAACTAACCTGTAATACAGGTAACAATGGATGACCGGACATGGGGCTATCAACATGGGCGAGAATGAGTTCGACGCCCCCTGCCCCTAAGCCTGTTAAGATCTCACCCCACTGGCGAGAGGGTGATGCCATGATATGGAAGCCGGGTTTTGTTACCGATTGAGCATAATCAAGCGTGGCAGAATGTTTAGCGTTCACCAAAACGGATTGTACGAAGCCCTCATTTTTGAGCAGCGAGTCATTTTCGGGGATAATTACCGTGCCGTCACCGGCTACGATCATACGGGCTAAGCGGGCGAACTGGTCAGCGGCTTCGTCGGATAAGGCACTCTGGGACATAATGCCGATACGTACCGCATCCATGCCGGCTTCCACCCGCTCAGGTACAGCGTCTTGATCTAACTGATCGTCAAACCAATCGCTCATTTTGCGGATGACATTTTGAATACCGCCGTCCATCTGCACACTCGCCCAACCATAATCCCCCGTGTCGAGTGACCTTTCGGACATCAACTGGCGAATGTAGCCGTTATGTGTTTTCTCGCAGCCGTGTTCCAACAGCATAGCGTGTTTAATCATGGGGTGCTGGAGATAGCTTATCAATGTATCAGTCAACTCATTGCCACTGGATGAACCGCAGCCCTCGGTGTGTACCAGCGTGACAAAACGCGATATACCATTGACATCGACTTGCTTTTTATTCAACTGCTGCACACACATACGGGCTATTTGACCGGAGCATAAACTTGTCGGGAGTATTAAAGCAACTTGTTCAGTTGCCCAACCGGATGGAGTGCGGAAGGCTTCTAAGGTTATTTCAGGTACATCAATATCCGTATTCACAGGCAAAGGTTCACCGGAATAGTCGGGAGGCGCAAACTGACCCAGATCAGCCGGTTTAGTGAGCCGCCAGTCACGCCAGATTTGCACCTGTGAGTGACCCGCCTTTTCACCTGCGGACAATTGACCGGAAGCCACGTCGATAGTGAGTTGTAAGGCAGCAGCGCCTAGCTCATCCATTGGTGTGTTATCGAGATAAGCACCCGCATTTACATCCATTTCGTCATTAAGCATTTCATAACGATGGGTGGTGGTGACAATTTTGATGGTTGGCACAAAGGGAAAGTTGGTTATCGAGCCATTGCCGGTGACGAAGAACAGCATATTGCAACCAGAGGCAATTTGTCCTGCGATGCTTTCGAGATCATTACCGGGGCTATCCATGAAGTAGAAGCCGGCATCCGGCATGAGTTCGCCGTAGTCGATGACGTAATCAAGGCGCACATCAGGGTGCTTTTTAGTGGACGCGCCAAGTGATTTCAAGTAGATGTTATACAAACCGCGATAGAGGTTACCACCAGATGGATTACCTTCCGCAGAATGCCCGTGCCAGCCTGCCCATTCTTTGAAGCGTTCCAAAAAGCGGACAAACTTGCGGGCGGTGGGTAAATCCTTCACCTTATCCAGCACATAAGATTCGGCACCGATTAGCTCGTCGGTTTCGGCCAAATTAGCCGAGCCGCCGTAATGGAGGATTTCTTTTGTCACCCAGCCTAACAAGGGGTTGCCGCTGATGCCAGAAAACGCATCCGAGCCGCCACACTGCAAGCCAATCTTGAGGGCACTTATCGGCTGCGGGGAGCGGGTCATGCCATTTACAACATCCAACCAGCCTTCGACAACAGCAGCCGCGGTATCCATATCGGCCTTAAAGGACTTCGACAAGGACATAAAGTGATGCGGCATGGTGTGAAGCGGGTAGTTATGAGCAGCGAGGTAGGCTTGCAGGGCGGCGTTATCGACCGCTTCGCCACCACGGTCAACGGCTAATACTGCGCCGACGTTCGGGTTCAGCATAAAACCCGCCAGTGTTCGCAGCAGTAACTCGCGGTTATTGGGTTGGTCGTGACCGCCTTCAGTGTGGGCAACAGCAACTATACCGTCAATATTTGGATATTGATTGACGAACGACTGCATACGAGTTTCGAGCGCACGCACGAAACCGCCGGTTAAGGCAGAAGTACCCAATAACACGATGGTGTTACGGGTACCAACACCACGTTCAGGTACACGGGGATAACCCATAAAGGTTTTTAAGTGATGGTCAAGATAGAGCGGTAATGCAGGAGAGGCTTCAAAAGTGCTTTCATCAAAAACGAACGGCGCAATTTTGTCATCGAAATTGGGTTCGGTGGGCAGCGCAAAGTCGATTGGTCGGCGGCTGAGTTCAATAAGCACGCCTGCGTTACGGACGTAGGTACCGGGGACAATATCGCGAGTGGCAACGCCAAAAGGCTGACCCCAAGAAAGCAACGCATCGCCCGTGAGAATCGGCTGGACGGCAAAACGGTGCCCTTCTAATATAGTGTGGCTAACTTCAAAATGCTGATCACCAAAGTGAACAGTGGTACCCGCATTAAGCCGACGGGTAGCAATGGCAACGTTATCATCAGGATGTGGCAGCCGACCAAGGGATGCAAATTCGAATATCATGTTTGTTCAACCACAAATTTTTAAATTATTTGATTTAATTCACGTCATGCTATCAGTTTAACTCATGCGCTCAATTCTCCAAATATTGAGGATGTGTTTAACCGGAATAAAAGTGGGCGTGTTAAGCGGAATGGTCTGAGACCATTCCCTACGAGAAGATGATGAGTGGGGTTTGTGATGCAGAGGACGCAGCGCACTGCGTCCTTACAGAATACTCATGTGATCTTTTTACACATGCTCTGAGACTATTACCTACCTTTTCAGCGCTTTCGGTAAGCCACTTCGAGGCTAAGATGACGAGTGATTATCGTCCCAAATTTTTTGACCAAAGTCGCTAAGGTTGGTGGGTGACGTACAGTTATCAATCTCCCAACCACCGCCGATAGTGGTATTGGCGGTTAAGTCGTTACCATCGCTGCCGTCCCACTGCCAAACAATACGACCGATGCCGCGGGGTATAGTGGTGTTGAAGGTCGACTGCGCGGCTGCTTCGGTATCGCGGTCGGTTTGGATGCCGTACTCACCCACGATCATCGCGAAACCCTGTGCCGTTACACGGTCAAAGAAGTCACCCATTTTGGCATCACCGTAGTTCCACAGGTCGTAAGTGTGGATGCTAAAAACGATGTTCTCAAAAGTGCGACCGCCGTAGTGGATGACATTCTTGCCAAAATTCAAGATGGCGCTATCGGTTACAGGAGATGCATCGTTATTGCCTGAATCTTGCCCGCCGTATGCGCCTTCTACAATGATGATATTATCGGCCTGCGCATCATCGCGGATGGCTTGAATGACCTGCCCGTGCATATTGACCCACTGGTCACTATCAATGGATTTGCGCCCACCCGGTTCATTCATCACGTCGAACCAGACATAGGGATTATCACGGTAGCGGCGTGCTAAATCGGTAAACCACGCAATCAGAACTTTCAGGTCATCACCCTGATAGTAGGAACCGATACGATCATGCCCTTCGAATACAACCACAATGCCGCGTTCAGTATAGGTTCGCACAATCGCATCAATATCGTTATTGGTGGTGTACTGCGGATACTGGGTTTGCCCCATAAACAAGAATGAGTTTACGCGCACCAGATTAAATGCCCAGCAATCGACAATTAGATGCACATCATCAACTGTACGGCGCGGCCAAACCCAGTTAAAGCCGTTGACGTTGGTTCCTTTCGCCACAAATTCGCTGCCATCGGGCGCATAAATTTTGGCATCACGCACGATGAAGCCTTGCCCATTCGCTGCGGCAACAGTCGTCGGTTGGGCGTTAGCAGCGGCTGTGGGCGAAACAGCTTCAATCACTACGGGAGCGTCGGCGGGATGGAAAATGATCTGACCGAACACACTCGGATCGAGATAGGATTGGTCGGTGGTATCAGCCTTCGACCAACTGAGCTTCAAATCACGGTCTTGTTGGCTAGCGCCGTTCAACTGGATCTGAAAGCCGATACTTTGATCGGGAGCGGGACTGATTTCCCAAATGGAATTCCGAAGGGGAATGGCGACTTCCATCGCATACCCCATATTCGTTTTAACAACGACTGCTTGAGCGCCTACTGATTCCCAATCTTTGCCGTACAAAATGGTCTGATTGGTAGGTTTACCGATATTCACAGCGGGAATATTGACCTGCGCCACACCGGATACGAACTCGGTTATGCCCAAATCACCGGTTGCGTTGAAATACAATTCAACTGAATCTTCATTCCAGTAGTTGATTTCATGCTGACCAGCGATGATATTGGCGTCAACAACATCAACCCAGAAGTAGAGGTTGGTAGCGTCGGCCACCGCAGCATAAGTGAAGGTGCTGTGGGCTGTCGCTTCCGGCGGAATTTGTGGGCCGGTTGTCACCGTTACCTGATGAACATTTACCCAGTCGGTGAATTTGCCATCCAGCGTAATATTTATGGGGTAGGCAACATAGTATGTCTCACCCGCTATACCTTCCGGTGCAAGCCAATCCTGCGCTTCGGTGATTTGGGCTGTAAAAATTATGCCTGTAATCAGGAATACCAATAGTGATAGGATCGTTATCCGTGATTTCATGTGTCAATTTTCTCGCTACTCGTTAGACAGAATTGATCTTAGTAGGGAAGGTGATGCAACCCAGCACCACCTTACAAGGATAAGTTGGGGGAGAAATGATATGAATATTAGCCGTTGGCTAGTGTCGGCTGATGTTTAGCGATTTGACGGTTAATATAGTCTACGTCAAAGTCCTTGCTGACAAAGTGAACGACTTTGGTGTTATAGCGAAATAGGCGCAAATACATGTTGCCGTGGGCCTGGTAGAGAAAGCCTTCGCGAGTATCGCGCATCGTTACCTGTTTCTTGAGCTTATCCAAAAGATAGACACTATAGAGTGTCCATTCGCCGAACTTGTTACGGTTTTCGGTTTTGTCTTCGATGCCTTTCAATAGTTTGATGTACGGGTTCTCACCATAAATCTCTTTGAGATAGTCATTCAAGCTCATCAAGGCTTCGCGGTTAAAGCAAAAGAGATCGTTGATGAAGTCGATATACCGACGGGCATTAACGGGTTCAACTTTCAGGAGTTCGGCTACATAGTTTACCCGCGCTTTTTCGTAACGGGCGTGGGAATCCGGCAACAAGTGACCCGTATAATACAACACAGGGCGACCGTTATCGCTCAGGTCACTTTCAAGGATGGGTTGCAGCATCACCGTATCGGCACCCAAGCAGCAAAAGTTCGGTGTTTCGCAGAATTGGTATGAGCGCAGCTTGATGATTTGCTGCTTAAACCAACCTGGCAGATCCATTTCCTCTTTTGACAACCAATCACGATCATCGCTGAGGATAACGTTTCCTTCCAAGCCAATTCGTTCGACAAATTCCCTTAATTTAGGCAAGTCATTGGTTATCATCACCAAGCGTCCTTTCGGCATAAAGTTCAGCCGATAAGAACGCAATACCAGTTCCAGCAAGTAGCTGACATCGCGATGATGCACACATATAAAGGTGTCAAACTGCTGTTCAGCCATTTATAGTTCTCCTTACTCGACCAGTGCGACAACTGCGGGTGTTTGCGGCGGTTGGAAGCGAGCCAAGAGCATTAAGGCCGCCATAATAACCGTCTGGCTGATTACCCAAGCCAACCCTACCCCAACGATGCCATACTGCGCCAAAAATAAATGACTGAAGCCTAGCACCATCACAGCGTTTGCCCCATAAACACCCACAATGCCGCGAACACGATTATTAGCACGCGCCATGCTGATATACACAGCATTATATATATTTGGGATAGCGGAGAGTGCCAAAAGCTGCATCAGCGGAACACCATCTTCGACATAGCTTGGGCCAACCAAACGCAGGATGATCGGGGAGGCAACTATTAATAGAGCTGCCGCTGGTAAGACCAAGCGGAGAATGCCGACCATTGCCTTGCGTCTAGAAGCGCCAATATTGCGGGCATCAACAATGGCTTCCACCGTGAGAGAGGTCGCCATGTTCGCTACCATAATTTGCAAGGCACTGGCAATCGTCCAAGCCATATAAAAGTGGGCATTGGCTTCGGCACCTGCTACCTGAGTGATAATCAGGGGCAACAGTGTGCTTGCCATATTAGCGAAGATGGCAGCAGCATAATTCCCAGCGACATATTTTGAAATCTGCCTCAAGGAAATTGTCTGGCTTTCTTGCGGACTGCTCGCAACATGCTGAGGAATCAAGCGCCGGAACAATAAAATATTGATGGGTATGATAATAATGAGGACGGAAAGCGTCCATGAAACAAAAATGCCGCTTTGTGGCAAAATGACGGCCAGCCCAACGAGCAACGCTATTTTAATTACCGAGAACACTGCGTTTTCAGCCGGAATCCACAACGCCTGTCGCAAGCCCACGAGAACACTATCTTGCAGCACGAATACACCCCAGATTGCGACAGTGGCGACAAACCAACCAGCCAACATCGGTGAGCGCGTTAAGAAACTTAGAGTCGGTGCCCATAGGGGAATGCCGAAGTAAAACACAAGACCCACAATTACCGAAAGCGCAACGACGATTGAGTAAGTCAAAATGACAAAGCGTGGTGTGCGGCGACCGGCAACGGGAATATAACGAATCATCGTTTCCTGAAGGTTTACTTGAGAGAGACCTGATAGAAAAATCATAATCGAAATGACGGCAGAATTGAGACCAACGTCTTCGGTCTGGTAAAACTTTGCGGCAACTGCCCAGTAAAGTAAACCGAGAGCAGAAGTAATACCCGTACTGAGGATCAGCGCATAGCCATTACGGTACAAAGGCGTACGCAGATGCTCCATAATCTGCTTCTGATTAAACATTTTCCGGTCGAATTGAAGTTTTCTCATCTACACTCACTAGGTTTATTATTCGTTAATCGTGTTCGTCAATGAGGTGCGTCTATTTATCGAATACGGATAATCATCTCACAACAGATGTATACAAGGGCTTTGCAAAATGAATATACAAGTAGAATTCAGGCAAGTGGCAGTCATGCTTTCATGATGGGCTGACTACCGTAAAGTCATTAGCGCCCAAAACAAAGGTTAAAATTTGGATACCACCGCCACGCCGTACGCGCAGGGTGACTCTCGAAAAAGGATTGCGCGATTGCATGACTTCTAAGAACTGGCTGCGGGTCGTCACAATATCCAAGTCAACCGCTAAAACATAATCACCTTCTTGGACGCCGGCTGATTTAGCGGTTGAGCCTACACTTTTTACGAGCAACCCCGAAAGTGTATCCTCAACTTCGATACCGATATAAACGCTTTGCGGTAGTGTGTTTATTAAGTTCGACATCGGCGTATTCGTTGGCATAAACGATAAACGAGGGGTCGGAGTTCGTGAAGGCGTCACGGTAAAAGTTGGTGTAAAGGTTAGTGTGGGTAAGGGTGTATTCGTCGGCGGTACGGGCGTTGATGTAAAAGTTGATGTTGGCAGAAGCAGCGCTACCGTAGGTGATACAGGTGTCGATGTCAAAGTTAGTGTCGGTAACTGAGTTGCCGTTGGGGGGATAAGTGTCGATGTAGCGCTTAGCATCATTGTGTTCGTTGCTAATAATACGGTCGCGGTTAATGTGGGTGCCGCAGTATTAGTGGATATGTTCGTCGGTGTATGAGACGGCGTAAAGGTTAGGGTATAAGTGGGCGTATGGGACGGTGTAAAGGTCAACGTGTAAGTAGGTGTCGGCGGTGTTAGGCTGGCAATTGCCTGCGTCGCAGCAACACTTTCTGCCGTACCTGTGCTTGCCACCGCAGCACTACGTTCCGAACGAAAGCGAAAAAAGAGCTGGCTTAGGATAAACGCCACAACCGCTACAAGAAGCGACAACGCAACAGCACCCGCTATAATACGCTGACGCTGAGCGGCATGGTTTGAAACACTTCCCTGTTGCAGTTCATCGCGTATCTGCTGAACATCTTTCTGACGATCAGTATCCAAATTTGGGTTAGTGACGAGCAAATCGAGGAGCGAGTTGGCGATTTCAAATGTTTCACGGCGTTCCAAAAATTCCCGCACATTCAAAATTACCGACTGCTGCTCAGTGCCATCGATGCCGAGAGTTTCTATACGTTGGCGAAGCTCGGCTAAAGGGGCGACCCAATTGGCGGAAGTCGGAAAGCTATCTGGCAGCGGCTGGGAGGGTGGGAAAGCTGCAATCGCCCGTGCTAATTCGTTCTGGGATTCGGGTGTATCTACCCGAAAGTCCACTACTGAATCCAAACGATTACCCATCATGGCAACATCTTCCATCAAAACGGGAAGAATATTTTTGCCGAGGGTTTGCGCATATTGATATTCAATTTCGCAGGTATACGACGCGAGTGATGCTGGTGTTAAGACTGAAACAAACAGGTCACAAGACCGGATGCTTGCAAGAGCTTGTCGCCACGAAAGCGGGTCACCAACAATTTTGACTTCGTACTCAACGTCGTAACCCAACGCACCGAGTTGTAAAACCAGTACTTCGACCCGTTCACGATTTAAACTGCTATAGCTAACAAATACGATCATTTACAGCAATCTACCAATCATGTATTGGCTTCATTTGAGCCACAGACTAACCGAGCGATAGGCTTGATTTGGTTCATTGGAACGATATAATACGGCTTCAACTGGAATATCAGTTACACGATCACCATCAATTTCAAGCACATCTTGCCACGTTTCTTCGGGTTGCAATAGCAAACCGGGATATTCATAAATCACACGGCTGCCCTGCTGTACTACTAAGCGATACGAAACGGCTTGCTGTTCCTCGTTTTTAATACCGAGGTTCACTTGATTGTTGGCGTCAGTAACCATCCACAATTGCGAGAACGTTGTTTTCGGTTGGCTGGCAACACCTGTACGAGCGATCATAATGGATGCGCCGGTAATCGCCACAGCAAGCGTTAGTATGACAAACTGCATTGGCTTGAATTCAAATTGCAACGACCGCACACTCGTAGAGGGAACAATCGTTAATTCAGGCGCTCGCCACACGAAGCCCACCACCACTTGAATTAACGTTACAGCGACGATGAATACGATCCACGAATGCAGTTGCAAACCCCACGGGGTGAAGTGCAAGATTAGCCCACCTAATGTCACAATCGTCAGGCCGAGAATAATGGTCATCAACCCCCAAACGGCACCACGCAAGCGCAAGCCCGTTCCCCACGCGAGTAAAGCGGTGTGCCCCAACATGATGATGATGAACAGCGACAAGACAGGTCTGACAAACCCTATTTGCGGATCAAGCCACAAGATAGCGCCAGAAATGACCGACGCAACCGCGATCAGTAACAGTTGAGATGTTTTACGGATTAACATGTAATGCTCTCACATCGTAAATTCTGATATTGCCGTCATCGAAAACACGCGATACATCTGCAAGACTTGCAAATTTCTCCAGCGCTTCCAAAGGCATAGGTACTTTATAGTTATTACCGTTTGGTTCACCGCCTTCGAAGTAAACACCAACGAGTGGCAAACTGGTGCTCAATCTTTTGTCGACAACCAAGTATTCAACATCTACACGTTGCATTAGTTCCAATTCGTCATTACCGACGACAGGTGCCGCGAACACCGAGGCCAGATAAGTCGAGTCCGACAAGTGAGTTATGGGTCTCTGCTCACCATAAACTGCGAGTAACAGCGTATTGATACGGTCGGAGCTTACACGGCTGTTGATAGGAAGGTTATTACCAACCCACTTTGATGCCTCGATGCCTTGTACCTCAACCGAGCGGGTATCCGCAGATACCAAGTAGGAACCGGGCAGACGCGCCCACGGCGGCCAACCGGAAATAGTACCACCCAAGAAGACGACACTCGACCAAACCACAAAGGCAGGTTTCCAAAACGGTTGAATAAAACGGATAGATTTGAGCGATAGAAATCCTATTGTGGTCACAAAGGCTATCGCCCAAAACAAGAATTCAGACGAGCGGTTCGCAATTTCCCAACCGCTTGATGTCAAACGGAAACCTTGCATCAACGGGTGCAAAAGTACGATTATCGCCAAGGTGTAGGCGAGAGGGTTATTGCGGTAACGCTGCCAAGATTGCAACAATCCAAAACGCAGACGGGTAATACGTCTACCGAGAAAGCTTTTTTGGAAGGGTGAACGCACTATCTCGAATAGGCCAAAGGGCAAAATGAGCAAAATCAACGCGACGGCACCTATACCGACAACACGTTCCCAAATAGGTGCGACCTGACCGGTAGCGCTGCGAAAAAGTTCTCGACCTTCATTCTCATCCAAGATAAGTCGTGAGAATTCATTGATACCGTTCCTGAAAACCGGACCTAGGTATTCGCTAGTTGTGTTCCCCACCGCCTGCGACCATCCCCAGACGATTATCAGTGTTACGAGCGCGATAATGCCGATGTGCTGCCAATCGCCAGACTTGCGATTTTTGATAAAGGCAACAACCGCCCATACGGCTAACATGCCCACTACCACATAACTGGTTAAATGATGGGTTATGGTGAGGGCACCGATTAGCGGAATCATGAGCAGCGTGTGCTGGACAAAGTTACGCAGCGGCTTCCGGTTCGCGTAAGCTACCCAGAAAAGCAATGTAATGGCAATTGGAAGCGAGAGGGACTCATAGGAAAACTGCGAGTCGAAGAACACAAAGTTCGAATTAGCGCAATATAAAATGGCGGCAATACCGCCAATTTGGGGCGAGCTGCTGACCCGTTCGTAAAACAGATACAGCGCAAGCATAAAGGCAACACGCCCGACGCCCAAGATAAACACACCCGAATCAACGATTGATAAACCGCTCAAATTGGCAAAAGCAGTGGTAATGATTTCCAAACCGGGATAGAGAGCGCTTACGGGCAAGATTGAATTTTCAGTAAACAGCCGCTGCGTTTGCAATATGTGACTGGCGGTATTCCAATGCAGGAATTCGTCGTAGAAAGTGAAGTCCAAGGGACTGTGCAGCACCTTTACAATGTAGAGGGCAATACCCAGCGTCACGACCAACCCGATACGCTCACGGCGCGAGATTGATGAAGAGAGCAAACGATAGGCGATGGGAGTGAAAATAATCAGCAGACTCAACCAGAAGAACACCGCACCCCACTCACTATTATTCCGCTGAAGGGTATAAGCGGTCGCTACCAACAGCAGCGCACAAGCATCTAGCAGTGCAATTGCCGGGAACCATCCCCATCGGGTGGCTTCAACTTCCGACCCTAACACTGCCCCAACGGGGGCAGTTTGAGAGTGAGCAGAATTTTCGAACCTATTGTCTTGAATTGATTGTGCCATATATCTGACCAGTATTTCTTTATGGGTAAACCCGACCGCACTGCAAGACCATTTTCACACTAACATCGAAACCTTACATACAACAAACGTTAGGTTTTGAGTGTCGGTAATTGACTGCAATTTCCTACAGTAGGCTGAACAACATCTGAGCGAATCCATCGGTCACCGGTAGAAGCTCGCCACCAAATAAATCCATCGTTGTCGGTAGATTGCGCATCTACTGCCAAGGTCTCGCCAGACTTTAATTTCCCGACGATTTCAAAATTCAGGCCAGGGCCAAAACGCAAGTTACCGTTGAAATTACCATTTGGCATAACTGTGCAAGTCGCACCGGCAGTTGAGGTGCCGGCAACATTGGAGATACTCGGATCAGCAAATGATGCAATCGGCAGAACACCCACATCCCCTATAAGTTCACGGATTACATCTGCACCCGGAAATGAAACTGGCCCAGAATAACCCGAACTTCGTTCGAGAAATGGCTGCAAGGCCGGAACGGCTTCTGAGATATTGAAAAACAGCGCCCGTGCCAAAGCGACATTATTCGGTCGTCTGCCACCGATGCCTCGTACAAGCGCCAGATGTTCTTGTTCAACCGCACTCACCTGCGCAGAAGTAGCGGCAAGTAGCGGCAAGCCGAGTTGGGCAAACTGGCGAGTAGCTGCCAAGTATGCTGCAATAAAGGTTGTCTCTAATTGTTCAGTGATTTGAGAAAATTGTTCTCGGTCGTTGTAGACATCGGTGGGTAAGTAGAAACGCTCGGTTACAGGGGTAGCTTGATTCAAATATAAAAGTTCCAGATGTTGAAGTTCAGCATCCAGAAAGCCTTTTAGCATTTCAATTTCATCCGGTGCAAGCGCGATATTACTATCCGTCAATACGCGATAGTAATGTGTACAGGCAATCATTTCGGCTGTGGCGGCTAAATTGACAATAGTTTCGATGTCATTCTCATTGTCTTGTGCTGATAGCTGTCTATAACCAAACAATTGGTTAAAGGTAAGCAGTGAAGCGCCGCCTGCTACCGCGCCTTTGAGAATAGATCGGCGTGAAAGTTGATTTTGTGAAGTCATAGCAACCCTCGCTTATTGATCGAATGCCGTGAACGGTTGTACAACTTCGGCACCGTTTTGCCCCACTAAACTACGAATTGCATCTGCACCCGGAAAATTACGCGGACCTCTAAAGCCATCGCCACCTTCAAGGAATGGTCGCAGTACCGGCACAACCTCGGAGGTATTGTAATAACTGGCTTCAGCTAATGACGTATTGTTCGGAAGCAGGTTCGCAAGCTGGCGAATCAAAGCTAAATGAACGCCTTCAGTAATTACGATTTGGGCAACTGTGGCCGCAAGCAGCGGATTACCTAATTCAGCCAAGCGTCGGTTTGCCGCTAAATAAGCGCTAATGAAGGCAGTTTCGGCCTGCTGGGTGATGCTTGAGAAGTTACTGCGGTCATTGTAGACATTTAGTGGCGCATAGAATTGAGTGGTAAGCGTTTGACCGCCATTTTCAACCAAGTACTCGTAATGGTAAAGCTCCGCATCAAGTGTTGAAATTAACACAGCCCTCTCAAGGGGAGTCAGTTGAATTTTGCTATCGGTCAGCGCAACA
>JAPUDW010000175.1 GCA_027492915.1 Bacteroidota bacterium
GCGCTGTTCACGCTGGCCGAGTCTTTGACGTTACAAGCCACGGCGAAGGCTTTGCGCCCCATACCGCGTATTTCGGTGGCGGCATCTTCGGCGGTGGTGGGGTCAAGTTCCGCGATAGCAATGTCCGCACCGGCTGCGGCTAACGTCCGCGCAATCTCGCGCCCGATCCCTCGCCCCGCGCCCGTAACCAGCGCAACACGCCCACTGAGGTCAAATAAATTGCTCATATAAATATCCTTCACTTTCATCAATAATCGGTTATTTCACAGGGCAAGATTGTAACCTGTCTGCTACAACTCCGGTACTGCCCGACTTCCAGTGAGAATCAAAAAGGCTCATCTTGCGACGAGCCTTTGTCCTACAGACTATGGTTTTGTGGGTATACAGATGTTTACCTACAAAAAAGCAGCAAACAGGGTATATCCAATACGGTATCTAAAATATCGTCAATCAGACCATCATCTGAATCGTCACCACCGCCGCTTTCTCCGCCCGTACCGCCGCTTGTGGTTCCGGTCACGGCATCGACAACACTTGTCACAGTATTACCGGTACTATCCACGACACTCGTTACAGTGTTGCCCGCCGTATTCACGACCGTCGTTACGGTATTACCTGCCGCATTCACAACCGTTGTTACTGTGCTGCCGGTGGCATCCACGACACTCGTCACGGTGTTACCGGCTGCATCCACAACAGTAGTTGCAGCGTTACCAGCAGTGGCAACGCTATTGGCTACCACGGCAGAAACACTAGTATTCTGCGCCTGCTGCTGCTGTTGGACAACCGCTACGGCTTCTTCGGTCAGCGGCTCATGGATCACAATATCACGTTCCAATGATGCTATCGGCAAGCTCTGAAGGTCATCGAGCTGGTAGGATTCAGGCAGCGTTGGTGGGGCGCTGGGTTTTAAAGCCTCATCCATCGGAATCCGCACACTGGTACCTGCTACGGCGGTATAGGTCACACCGAGAGCTTGCACCGTGGCGTGTCCTTCCAAGGTCGTAACGATCATGGCCTCGCCGGGTTCCGCTTGGAAGTAAACCGTCGAGCCCATCTTTACCATCACTTGATTAATCCACAGCCGGATTTCGCCAGCCCCTTCCGGTGTTTGGATAATCAAGCCATCCTTAGGGATTTCGGCACACTTCTCATCATTGGTGCCGCTGCTAAACGTGAATGCCTGCATCGGGCGGTAATTCGGCTGGTTGCCAGCAGCAACGTTGAGGGTGCTCAGATCAACCATACTCTCGACCAAATCGCCTTTGACCCATCCAGTTTCGCCGCTGTCCGGCAAGTTGATGCGCAGCCAAGAACTATCCAGCAAGCGTTCAACGGCGCTGACTTTTTGCCCCGGCTGCAAAACCGCTACCGCACCGGCGTTCACATTCGGCAGCCAGCGGACGTTGACCGCTACATCCGTGATGACCTGCACATCAGCCTCGGTCGGGAGCGGGGCCGTATTCTCAATTGCCACATCGCCAAACGCTAACAGCATGACATTCTTGTCATGGGTCGCGGGCAGATTAGCTTGAATATGCATCAACGCCACACCCCATTCGCCCGTATCCGGCGTCATAGGGGACAATTGCAGTGATTTAATATCGCGCAGCTCGACACGGTCGCCCGGTCGGTCAAAGATAAAATCGGTTACACGGGGGTTGGGTTTGGCTTGTAAGCGCACATTGCCATAACAGGCTTGATTCTGGCCTGTGGTCTGGCACATGTCTTCAGTAGCAGCCAATGCCTGCTGTACCAATGTAGGGCAATCTGCCGCAATGACTGGTACAGCCACGAGGAAAATCAGCGCAAACAAGGTAAGAGGTAAACGTTTCATGTTAACTTGCCTCATACTAATTGACGTCAGTTTATCATGCTTTTTAGATGCGTTTCAACGCATAGCAATTTACGAACCCGCAATGATTAGACGAAAAACGTAAAATTATGTCTTAATCATCATCGTGGTCATATCCATATCCATGTCCATTTCTGCTGCCATTCCCATGCCCTATAGTGATTGTCGTTCCCGTTGTTCACAGGTGGCGTAATGATAGGCGGTGCAGCGGGTGGCAGAGCAGCATTCCCCATTATTACTATTGATATTACCATCAGAATTCATATTTGTTTGATTGTTCTGCTGGTTGACATCGCCCAGATTGTCTTTCTTCATCTCAAGAATTTATTCGGGGTCAATGTATCGGCCAAAACAGAGATTTCAGAGCCAAAGGTGGGATAGCCACTGCCGCAGCACGCCTGATTTTTGCCCGTTGTACAGTAACAGAGTATCGGCTGCTGCGAGTGCCTGCTGCACTAGAATCGAACAGTCGGCTAGCATGGTGTCTATAAACGAGCATATAACCCTGCCAACCAGAGGAAGCATATAAGCGATTTTATCGGAATTCAAAGTGAGTTTTTACACAAAAATCGATCCTGCGTAATTCTTCACGGTGCAGAAACCTGCTGACTCAAGGTCAAAGTGTATTCGACAGGAACATTCGTCACCGGCGCAATCGGCGAGACTGCGACAAACACCTGCTCGACTCCGGCCTCAATCGGTATGTCCCATGTGCGTTCGGAAGGGGCGAGCCAGCGGTTCACTATCACCTCCATGCCGCGACGCTGCACCACCTGCACCCACATCTGCTGCGGCAGACAGTTATCCGTGCGCACCCACCCTTCCGCATCCCAACCGCCGCTGTCCGTTTCGAAACTGCTCTCGTAACCAATCTCGGGGATGCGCACCCGATCAATCGCCATACCCCGGCTGGTGGTACTGTCATCGGCAATAAATTCGAAGCTCACAAGAATTTGCTGACCGGCGTAGGCATCTAACGACACCTGTTCATCGCGCCAGCCCTTACTTTTACCAGTGTAACCCGCCCCATAAGCACCGTTCACAGGGTTGGTGGTGTCGCTGCTGGGCGTGGTCAATATCGTCCAATGGTCGCCGCCATCGGTGCTAACGGTCACATAACCATAGTCGTAAAAGGCTTCGGTCTCATACCAGAGTTTATATTCAAGTGTCGCCTTTTCCACACCCCTCAAGTCAAAGGCTTGGGTCAATCTCATGTCGCTCATATCGCCGCGATTGCTGTACCACATCCACTGTTCATCCGGCGCATCATCGGGAATAAGCCGCGCTGTATCCGGTACATCGACTGCAATCGTTAGCATGTCGCCGCCTTGCAATCCGGTTAGCTCATAATAATCAGTTGCGTATTGGTTGAGGCTGCGGGTGTAACGGTGCGGATAGCCTTCTCCGGTCGTCAGCACCCGTACTCCGCCATACCCCGCCGAAAGTAATTCGTAGCCGTAGCGCCCATCTTCCAGCGCGGGGTCACGCAGGAAATTCGCCAGTACCCAATCTGCAAAAAATTCATTAACCCCCGCTTCTCCCAGCGCTTTTAAAGTGTGGTCGAAACCCGCTAACCCGCGTTTAGGCTCCACACTCAATTGTTGAAGCGCGGCTTCCCCATAGCGCTCATAAAAATAGGCAACGAACAATGCTGCTGCACCATAATGCGGCGAGGTATCCACATCGGGCGGCCAATCATTCAATTGCGTATCCGGCGAACTCAGAAAATAGGGAATGCTACCGGCATCGCCGAACATCAGTATTTGGGTGAAAGCCGAAAACCCCTCGTTCAGCCAAATATCCTCGTTGCGGTCAACATTGTCGCGAATCATGTGCTGGAATTCGTGCGCGACCACACTTTCAACATCCGGTCGCGCCAGATTGAATAAGCCTATCGCATCCAAATTAAAGAGGAACATCTCATGCTGGTTGCTGTTTGCCCATGCTTCTTTGGGCAGCGTATTCCGGCTGGAAAAATAAGCCGCAACCCCACCGCCCAACCCCTGCGCGAATAATCCATAAAGGCGGGTGTCACCGTCGATGCCGGGACTGTTTTCCTGCCCCCACAACGCGCGGACGTTGGGATAAATCTCCCTGTCAAAAGCAGCCGCTAACGTTTGCAGTTCATCAACATTAATATTCACATCCGACTGCACCCATAGGTAAATATGCTCGCCTACCACCCGCAGCGTCGCCTCGATCTGAAACTCGCGGTTCTCATCCGTATTCAACACCCAGAAGGCTTGGGTTTCGCCAACCGTGCGTGCCGGAACTGCTGCGGGTGGGGTGGGTACGGTGTCAATGCCCCGAAAACGCCGCGCCAAATCCACCATATCAGCAAACGGCACCTCGGCCTGTTCCAACGCGACTACTGTCGGGTAGTCAGGCGGTGGGGTGGTTGTGGGCTGGGCATAAACAGGAAAACTAAAGACAAAAGCTGCAATCAACAGGAACGCGAAACATAATTTTTTCATATTGAACATCAAAAGAAAGCTATGAAATTGATGTGCTGAGTATATCATCCCCGCAGGATTTCGATGCGCTCGCCATCTGCCGGAATACGAAGCTGCGTTTCGCTGATACCTGCTGACGTGGCAGTTGACCGCAGTTCTGCCCGTGAAACCGTCGCGTGGTCAAGCGCTTCCATGTGGGTCACGACGACGGTGCTGTGCGGCGCAAGCTGGCAAACCCTCACCACTTGGGAGGCATCCATCACGATCAACTGCCGCTGGTTGTCCTCATCCGGCCACACCGCACCGCAAGCGTGAACAATAATCACATCTGGCTGGAACTGCTGAATCGCCTGCTCAACTTCTGAACACACCACTGTATCGCCTGCCCAATACACAGTCGGTTCGTCCGGCGCTCGCAGCACGAAACCGGACACCTTGCCCATCAACGTTTCGACATAACCCAGTCCATGATGTCCATCGGTGCGGGTGATGTGGATGCCCTGCCAATCTACAGCATCAGCAATCGGTGTCACCTGCCGGAAACCCTTTTCGGTGATAAAGTTCTCATCACTCGGCTGGCAAAACAGCGGCAGCGTCTTGGGCACTTCTTGGTGCGCCACGCTGTCAAAATGGTCGCTGTGCAAGTGAGAAACAATTACCAATTCCACGCCATCAAGGATTTGACTGGTGGGCAGCGGCAGCTCGACCAATGGGTTTGGCGACTTACCCGTATAAGACGGCAAACTGTGCTGCGGCGCAAAATACGGGTCGATCAATATCTGACGACCCGCATAAGTCAAACGGAGTGTGGCATTTCGAATGAGTTGTAGCTGCATAACCTGACCTTATAATAACGACTACGATTTAGCCGTTATTATAGGGGATGTTGCCGCAGACAAGGGTATGACATCCTCTTCAAACAGGCTGTCGGTATTCACGCTGGTCAAACCGTGGTCGGTCTTTTCCCAGTAAAACGGCTTGGTAATCAACTGCCACAGCGCGATATACGAGGCCATAGAGTGCATACACCAGTACAGCGGATTGGTGAGTGCAAAGCCCAAGAGCTTATAATTCCGCCGTTTGAAGATGCCGATCATGTTCAGCAAGATAGCCGTGCCGTTGCCGAAGATCAGGCTAAAGAACGCCACATGCCACACCCAACCCGCGAAGATCTCGTTCATCCACGCCGGATTGAATAGCAGATAGATCGCAAAGAATACCCACATCACCGGATTGATAAGGAAAATGGCGACCGTACCACCGATAAACAGGTTATAGCTCAACCAATCTTTGAGGCCGACTTTGCGCAGCAGCACCAGTGGGTTACGATTGTGGACTAACCACGTCTGCATGTAACCCTTAATCCAACGACTGCGCTGCCGCAGCCAGTTCTTGTACGCCTTATTTGCTTCTTCGTAGGTGGTCGAGCGAATAACGCCAACCGTGTAGCCGTTGCAGGATGCGCGGATACCGAGGTCAGCATCTTCGGTAACGTTAAACGGGTCCCACGCGCCAAGCTCTTGCAGCTTATCCAGCCGGAAGTGGTTGCTGGTGCCGCCGAGCGGAATGGGCAGCTTAAGGCGGTCAAGCCCCGGCAGCAGCGCGTCAAACCAGTAAGTATATTCCAGCGTGAACATGCGCGTCAGGTAATTCTCACCGGCGTTAAAGTAATTGAGCGCCGCTTGCACACAAATCAGGCTGTCACCACCGGCTTCGAACGCGGCAACCGCTTTCTTCAACTGGTCGGCTTCAGGAATATCCTCGGCATCGTAAATGGTCACATACTTGCCACGGCAAAAGTTCAGGCCGTAATTGCAAGCCTTGGGCTTGGTGCGTGGCAAACTTTCTGGCACAAGAATAAAGCGGAAGAAGCTCGGCGGTGCGGCTTCCTTCGCCTTGGCAATCGTTTCGAGGTCGTCCTCTTCCATCAACAGCAGCACGTCCAGCTTTTCGCGCGGGTAATCAATCCGCGACAATGCCTTTAATAAACGCGGCACAACTTCCGGTTCTTTGTAAACCGGCACAAGGATACTATAAATGGGGAGTTCGGCATCATCCAGCGCCCGAACCTGCTCCATAAAGATGCTGTCGTCGCGGTTCGACTCACTCGCTAAACTCAGCGCCAGCTTATAGAAAATGGAGACAGCGTAAATCGCACTGATGACAACGACAAAGGCGGCTAAAGTTCCGCTCGCGTTCAGCAGCAGGCTGATAACAAAGAGGCTAATCAGTACAACGGCGGTAGCAATCTGCGGATAGGTGAACACGCGCGAGGCCGACTCTTGAGGTCGTGATTCTTTGAGGTGGTTGACCGCGTGGTGCAGCAGCGGTTTCTGGAACAGATTGTTGACCATGCGCGTGACGTTAATTTCGGTACCGACCATCGCCAAAATTTCCGCACCCGGCACAACTTGTTGCACCAATGCCGTCAATTCAACTTCGTTGGGGTTAACCGCCAGAACAATCACCGTATCATCAAGCTGGCGCAGCGGGCAAAATAGATGACGGATGAGGTCAGCGGGGTTAAACTTGCGAACGAAATCCGCGTCAAAATCGAAAAATTCTGAGCCAATTAACTCACTGATATAGCCGGTATTGTTAGCCTGTGCTAATTGTGCGGCATAGTCCTTGGGGTTCACATAACCCATCGCCCCCAGAATTTCGCGCATCGGCGTACGGTGCTGTTTGTGAATCTCAAGGGCTTCTTCCAAATGCGCGGGGGAAATATTCTCTTGGTCGAGCAGTTGATATACCGTTTCTTTGTCATCGGCTGGCAGCGTATCAACTGCATCCAATATCCATTTGTAGAGGTTAAGTGCTGTTGCCATTTGGACACACCGGAATTACTGACTTCATTTTCTTGATTGTAATGCCGGAGTTGTCGCACCGTTAATGAATATTAAAAAACCTCAACACTACTAATCGATTAATTCCGACATGATCCCCTGTTCACCCAAAGCCGTCCGCAAACCATCAAGCTGCCCCGCCCGAACAATCACCGCCATCGGGCCGAGACGTGCGCCGAGGTAACGCCGCAGCGAGGGCGTGTCCATAATTTTATCGAGCGTTTCCGGCGCGGTGGTACGGAGCACCTGCAATTTTTCCAGCGACACCGCAGCAGCAGCCCCACCCCGCCAATTTTCCAAAAGTCGTGTGATATTGGCTGGTACGGGCGCATCCCCTAACGCACGGCTAATGAAGCTGGCGATATGACCGGTGTTGATGCCCTGTTCTGCCGCCCTTTGAATCCCAACGCCGTCAACTTTATAAGTATAAGGATCACCTGCCGAAACCCACGAGGCGAAGCGTGCCACCTGAAAACGATCCACGCGGGACACTTTGCGGCTGACAAACAGCGTTCCGTCATCCTTCACAATGATCTTATCTTCCGGCTCAGCGGGTGTCGGCCACGGTGTTTGCCCGAAAAATGCCCGCCCATAGGCAGTCAATCGCGCGGCTTCATCGGCACGGTCAACCAGACCCAACCAGTGCATCGGGCCAGTCACATAATACTCTAGCAGCGCCCCTTCAATAGCTTCCCAATTGTCAAAGCCCGTCAGGTATTCGTCGCTGCCCTCGCCGCGAATATACCAGCTTTTGTAATCGCCCCCCGGTCTCTGGAAATCCGGTTCGGTTTCCTTAACCGCCATGATGAAGCCTTCGAGTGACCACCATTCCTGTTTGGGTACCAGATCCCCCATAATTTCCAGCGCACTATTCCGCGCAACTGCCGCGTCATACTCATCCAGTTCACCGCCGGGTTCGGGGTACAGGCCGGGGATATGCCACAGGTCGCGGTAGAATGTACTGACCTTCCAGCCTTCCGCCAGCGCTTGCACCTGTTCGGCGCGGGTTGCCGAAAGCCAGCGTCGGGCTTCCGCGCGTTTGGGAAAGGCTTTCCCCGCCTGGATTTCCGCGAGGTCGGCACTCACCGCCAGCCCGAAGGCAAAGTCCAGACGTTCATCATCGGCCTTTAAAAGGTGCTTCTGTATCTGGCTGCGGTCGTCGGCGATAAACGAAATACCATCCAATGTCGGGCTGTAAAGCTGCAAATAAGCCAATAAGGTCGCCACATCATCCACAATCGAGGTATCCGCCTGTTTGATGTGGCTCACTTCCGCCAGCGGCTCGACCAAAGCCTCATCAGGTAAATCATCAGCGGTACTGCTAACGCCAGCCGCAGCCGGTTCATTCGGCAAAGCTTTGAGGTCAGAATAGGAATTTTTCTGTGCCGAGAGCAAGCGCCCCAAATCCTCCGGCACATACACGACCACACGCGGCCCCGAATCTGCCATCTCAAAGGTTTGGGCAACAAGGCCACGGTAATAAAGCGCCTCGGCAACGCTGGTCGGTTTTTCCAGCGGTTTTTCACGCTCGATCTGCGCGGGTCCCATCTGTCGAATTTCACCGAATAGGCGACCGAACTTCGCTGCGGGCATCTTGCCACCGGAACCCATCAGCATTTGCACAGCGCCGCGCTGGTCGTCCGCTAGGCCACCCCACACCTGCTGGGCGCGGGTAGGGTCGAGCATCGCCTCGCGCAAACTGGTCAGAGCGACCGTTCGCTCTAGGCCGGCTATATTGACTTTCCAGACTTTTGCCAGCACCGGAAGCAAGCCAGCATCAGTATCATCTTGAAGGGTTAAGTTAAGTGTTTTCATAATCACCAGTCTAGTCAGGTTCGGTCAAAACTGCCAACAAAATTGCGAGTTCGCGCTATTATATTTTACTCGCATAGACAACATGCGAACAAATATTTGACAACCGAACCCATGTTCGGTTATACTCTAGAACAATCATTCGCGATAGAATCAAATGAAGGTTAATAGCAAGGTAACACCATGAAGGAATTTAATAAACTCTCAGAACGGCAGCGTAATATGCTGCGCTATATCGAGAAATACACCGCCGATAACGGCTTCCCTCCCACCATTCGCCAGATTGGCGAAAACACCGGCATCAACTCGACATCGGTTGTCAACTACAACCTGAATAAGCTAGTGCAGGCGGGCTACCTGACCCGTTCGCAGCATGTGTCGCGTGGTTTGCGCTTGACCGTCCCCATTCCCGGTGGCGAAAAGAAGCGTGCCGCAGCCGTACACGCCGCCGCGCTCAGCGCCCGTGTACCCGTCATCGGTAACATCTTCGCTAGCAAGCCAGTACCTGTGCCGGAAGACTACAGCTACGACGAAGACAGCATGATCGAAGTCACCAAAGATCTGCTCGGTGGCACTGATCCGGCGAACGCTTACGCCCTGCGCGTAAAGGGTAATTCGATGATCGATGCTATGATCCGTGAAGGCGACATCGTCATTTTCCGCCGTCAGGAAACCGCTAACAACGGTGACATGGTGGCTGTGTGGCTGACCGACAAGAACGAAACCACACTCAAATACTTCCATAATGAAGGGTCACGCATTCGGTTGCAGCCTGCGCACCCCGAAATGGATCCGATCTATGTTGACCCCAGCAACTGCCGCATTGAAGGCAAAGTGCTGTCGGTCATCCGCCACATGTAATTCCCCCCTAACACTACGAAAGGACGAGGCTGATGCTTCGTCCTTTTTGTTTCCCTTAGAGTCTATTAATCTTTGCTGTGTATAAAAAACTGATTCGCGTTACACTATTGTTACATTGACTTGATTAATATAGATCGTTGCAGGCACAAAAAGGCTTTAGCATGACCAGTATTTTCATTTCATACCGCCGTGCCGATAGTATGGCCTATACCGGACGAATCTACGACCGGCTCGTGAATGCGTTTGGCGCTCGCTACGTCTTTAAAGATGTTGAGGATATTCCTCCCGGCGAGGATTTCCGCAGTGTCCTCGACAAAGCCCTGACGGTAGCGGATGTGGTACTGATCGTCATAGGGCCTCAGTGGTTAATGATCACCGATGACGAGGGTAATCGCCGCCTGAGCGACCCGAACGACTTTGTGCGCATCGAGATCGAAACCGCCCTCAAACGGACGGACGTGCTGGTTATCCCTGTGCTGGTCAATAACGCGACCATGCCCTCTGCCGATGCCCTACCGGCTGGCCTCAAAGACCTCTCCTTCCGCAACAGTGTCGTCGTACGCAACGATCCCGATTTTAGTCCCGACATCAACAACTTGATTAACGCTATCGAAAAGCGGGTTAAAGGTGGTGGTTCGGATATGCCGAAGATCATCGGCGCGATTGCTGCCCTGCTGATCATCGCCGCCCTGCTCATCTTTGTAGTGCTGCCGGGGATGAACCAACCAACCACCGCCACCGCTACGGCTACCATCGAAGCTCAAGTGGTCATCGTGCCAACGCTTGAACCTACCGATGCCCCCACAACTGCACCAACAGACAAACCTACAACCACACCAACCGAAGCGCCGACTGAGACACCGACCGCCGAACCCACCGTATCGCCGACAGAGACTATCTCACCCGCCAACGTGACCCCCACTGTGCTTTACCCTGACGGACGCGCATTGCGACTGCTCTACAACGACACGAGTTTCTATGTCTACAATCCGGCAACCAACAGCCGCTCGACCATCGCCTTTACGCCGCTCAAGTTCGAGGCGTTAGATGCTGATGGCAGCCCGCTGGCCTTCAGCTACATTGGCAGTCGTTGGGCAAGCGTCAGCGCCAACATCACGGCGCAGGGCTGCGGAGCGCTGGAACCAGTGCAGTTACGCCAATTCCTGCGGCCTTCGGCATGTGAGGTTTACAACGCCAACCGCAACAACCTGCAAAGCACCGAATATTTCTGGCGATCAGTCTCCGGCGGGGTAACTTTCCGCGTACTCTGGAATGATGAAGAAGTCGCCCGCTGCCCGGTACAGGCTGGCAGCAGCCGCTGCGATGTCATGATCCCACCTGCATAAACCGTTTTACGCTGTATACGGGGCAAGGTCGCACTTGTCCCATCGCATCCCTAGCAATCCCATACACTTATATAGTCGCTCAATTTGACAGGTTGCCGTTTTGTGGCACACTCTGCCTATCATGATGGTTGGCATGAGGGGGCTGCACTATGATGAGGCGTCAACGTTTACTGGTCTGGCTTGCGATCAGCATTTTCGGGCTGATGTTCGTTTTGGGTTGGCTGCCGCTGGGCGCTCAGGATGCGGTGTTTATCACCAATACACCAGCCGCGCGGGTTCAGGCCTTCGCGACCAACACACCCGCTGCCGCACCCCTGTTCGCCACCAACACACCAGCAGCACAACCTACAGCAGCACCCGTCCTATCTACGTCTGCACCGCTGCTGCTGGCAACCAACACACCCCAATTTGACCGCATGAACACCGCGCCGGATGCCCCTATCGGGCGTTACGCGCTACGCCGTTGGGACGACAGCAGCCTGACCTTGACATGGATTGAGCAGGTGCGGCGCATCACTGCCGATTCGCCGGATCGGATTATGGCGCTGCGGTTATTCCAGCAGGAAATCGCCAGCCGATTCGCCGGTACGCCGCGCAACGCAGCCAACCGCGAGTCGCTCTTGCAAGCCATGTTGGACGCACCCGCCGGAACCGTCGATATTCGTCCGGTGATACGCCCCTATGTGGAAGCGGCGCTCAACCAACTGCAACCCCTGTTTGACTTCGACTCGACCATCACCTACAAAAATCTGAATATCACCATCACGCCGGCGAACCTCGATGGCCGCGCGGGTCAAGACGCGGTGATCTATATCGCCTATGCACCCGACAACGGCAGTCCGGCTTTCCGCGATGTCGCGATGTCTGTCATCGACACGCAGGGCATTTACCGCGTTCCCCAATCGGATGTCCCCTATCCGATCATCGGCACCAGCGTCTACTCCTCGGCATTAGTGGACAACCTGAACGGCGACAGCCTCAACGAATTGAGTTTGACAGTCGGCGTGATGGGCGACATCAACGGTCACTTTTACGTCTACGGTTGGCGCGGTAATCAGGCCGTGAACCTCGTCGAGCCGAATAAGCAGGTGTTATACGCCGGAACACCCCGACCCCTGTCCGATGGTTTGGGCTTCACCGTAGACGAGTTCAAGCTGGAAGATGCCGCGTGGGGCTGCTACAGTTCGCGGGCGGTCACATGGCGCTGGCAAAATAATTTCTTCCGCCCACCCGCCACCCTGCCGGACTTCACCCCGCGCAACACACTGGCTTGCAGGCTGTCAGCAGCCGAACCGTTGTATGCCATGCCAGCCGCCGACGCACTGCGGGCGATAGGCAACCTGACCGCACAGGCCACCCCCGATGACGCAGACGCAGCCGGACGCGCAGCGATTATGGCCGCTATGCTCAATGTGCTGGATGGTAAAGCCGATGTCGGCATCCAGCAGATTGCGGGGCTTTCGACCGGAACGCAACCGGGAACATGGTTGGATGAGCAGGTTCAAGCCTTCAAGCAAGCCGCAGCCGCACCGAACAGCACACCGTTAACCTTATGCGCCGCCCTCCAAAACGCCAGCGAATACGGCGCGTGTGATGTGAATGCCGTGCTGTCACGCCTATTCACCGAACAACCCTTCAGCCGCGATCTGCCGATTGAAGATCAAACCGCACGTTTGGGCTTAACCGTCATCAACGAGGCGACCATCAAACAGGTGGGCAAAGTTGACCGACCGGCTTACCTTTTCGACCTTTCCGGTGACCAGTGGTGGTCATTCGCGCCGCTCGGCAAAGACCAATATACCGCAGCCGCAGTTGATACCCCTGCTGGCTTCGAGGCACCACCCGAAGCCCTGCCTGCGGTACTCACACCCCCGCAAACGGCTTATGACGCGCTGCTGGTGCGGAATGATCCTGCGGAAGCGATCAACATTTTGGACACGATTCAGCGCAGCCGCAGCGGAACGCCGATGGACAGCGCGGGTCGTTTCCTGCGAGCATTGAGCCTCGACTTATTGGGTGATCGCCGTACCGCCCAACCCGCATACTACGAATTGTGGAGCGATGACCCAACATCCGTGTGGGGGCAGCTTGCAGCCGCCCACCTTGAACGGCGATAATAGAGGAAACCATTTTGGAAGCATGTATACCTTGAGATGCTGTATACTCGCTGCTCAAGGTTCATGATGACAATTAAAGGACACTTACAGCATGAAATTGGTAACCTATACCCATAAAAGCCGCACGCGCGTAGGCGCTGTGGTCGAAGACCGCGTGTACATGACCAGTGAACTCGACTCGATGCAGTACATGATCCGGCGCGGTTTGGTACCCGCCCAGCGTCACGAGTCACTGCCCCTTTCCGAAGTCAAACTCGAAGCGCCGTTAAAACCGGGCAAGATCATCGCCATTGGCAAGAACTATGCCGAACACGCTAAGGAAACCGGTGGCAGCGTCCCAACCGCGCCCATCATCTTCGCCAAGTTCCCCAGCAGTATCATCGCCACCGAAGAACCAATTACGTGGAGCGAAAGCATCACCACACAGGTTGACTGGGAAGGCGAGTTGGCGGTCGTCATTGGCAAGAAAGCGCGTAACGTCAGCGAAGAAGATGCGCTCAAGCACGTCTTTGGCTACACCATCGCCCACGATGTCAGCGCCCGCGACCTGCAAATCCGCATCGACAGCCAGTGGACACGCGGTAAAAGCCTCGACACCTTTTGCCCGCTCGGCCCGTGGATTGTAACCGCCGATGAACTGGCCGACCCGCATAACCTGAGTATCAAGACCTCGGTCAACGGTAAGGTGATGCAGGACGGCAACACCAAAGACTTCATCTTCAATGTACCGACCTTGATTAGCTACTGCTCGCGCATGTTCACCCTCGAACCCGGCGACCTGATTTTGACGGGCACACCCGCCGGTGTTGGCGAAGGCATGAAGCCGCCCGTTTACCTGAAAGACGGCGATGTGGTCGAGATCGAGATTCAGAACATCGGTAAAATCAGCAACCCCTGCAAAGTCACAGAATAGGTTTCACCGTTCGAAATCATTGAAACGTAGGGGCGCACGGCCGTGTGCCCCACAATCCTCCTCATCAAAAGTCTTACAAGTACATAACCGTGATATGGCGGCGGCGGCAGTATACCGCCAAGCGAGTCGTTGCTTTCAGTCGCCATACAGTCTTTTTTCCAACCCAAACGTTCCTAAAGTTGAAAATGTTGCAATTGTTGCTGTTGTGATTCTCAAATTTCGCATTATTTCTCTCTCAAATGATGCTGTTGTTACTGTTGAGAATCCGGCTTTTTTGTCTCGTTTGTCACATATGTCGGCAGTTCAATAAGCGGAATATGCGGCAAAAGCAGCAAAAGCGGCACGAAGTGAATATCGATTTTGTGCATATTCGGCGGATTGCTCGGCTGATCTTGCTGCAAAGTTGGTGATCGGGCTGCTGCTGCCCCACAAGGGGACTATAGCAACGTTTGCTGCAAAAGATAGTCTTTAGTCGTCAGTCTTTAGTCGTCAGTCAAAGGCAAAGACATGTGTGGTTGTTAAGATGCAGCGGGTGTGAGACCCAATGCAGCGTAAGGGACTTAGTTCCCTCCCTACGAAATCCTATGAACATCATAATCGAAGTGAAGGCGTTTAGGGTGACCATTTGGGCGACCATTTGGCAGCTTTTAAGCTGTGCTGACGTTAACCATTTTGAGAGAGCAGGATTGTTAAATCAGTTGGTGAATAGTTAGAAAACCATTTGTCGGGTTAACCAAAAATAAACATAGTTTATAGTTTCAAGATTCAAGTGACAAGTTGAAAGACAAAGCAGAAGTCAGTTTTAAGTAAGCCATTATGCTAGTTTGATTTTGCTCGGTCAAAACCTCACCCCCTAGCCCCCTCTCCAATTGGCTGAGTACAGCTTGGAGAGGGGGAACGAGAGAAAACTCTGAGGGCATGAATCTGAAACTAGCATAATGACTAAGTAACATGTTTTTAAGTTAATGGGAATGCTGATCAAGTCGCGATCATGATGGAGAACGCAGAGGTCGGTTTTATCTTCCTATTCTACGGCTTAACTGTTG
>JAPUDW010000176.1:0-10343 GCA_027492915.1 Bacteroidota bacterium
AGGCGCGGGACATTGTGTACGCTGGTGTACTCATCCCGCGTAAGGAAGTGCATACGCTGCTGACTGCCTTTGCTTCGATAACGCCCGAAGTACCGGATGCACATTTGTGGCTGGTCGGTAAGCCGGAAAACGCGGCCTACACGGCTGAACTGCACAGCCAAACAGAAGCACTTGGTTTACAGGCGCGGGTCACGTTCGTCGGTAAAGTCTCGCAGGCCGAACTTGGTGATTATATGGCGCGTGGGCGGGCGCTGGTGCTGCCCTCGCTTTCCGAAGGGCTGCCGCGTGTGGTGATCGAAGCTATGTTCAGCGGTCTGGTGGTGATCGCCAGCCGTGTCTCCGGCATACCGGAGGTGATCGAGGACGGCGTGACGGGTTACTTGATGACACCCAAAGACGCGGTTGGTTTAGCCGACACGCTGCGCCGGATGTACGCCGATGTCAATATCACCGAAATGACTGCCCGTGCCCGAACCAAAGCCGAAAGTGTATTCTCCGAGCAAGCCTTTTTGGAAGGTTATCGCCAGCTCTTAAGTGCTGCTTTAGACAGCACTCGCGGAAGGGGTGAGTAACGATGCGCCTGCTGCTGTTCAACCTCGCGACCGATGCCGACGACCCTGTTCTGGGCTTCACCACCAACTGGATTAACGCGCTAGCGGCTCGCTGCGAGGCGGTGGATGTGGTCACAATGCGGGTAGGGCGGCTGGCGGTTGCGCCCAATGTGCAGGTGTATTCGGTCGGTAAGGAGAAAGGCTACGGCGAAGCGCGGCGGGCTATCGAGTTTTACCGGATTTTGCTCCGGTTACTGCGTCAGCACCATTATGATGCCTGTTTCGCCCATATGATGCAGTTGTTCGCGGTGATGGCTGCCCCCTTGCTCAAGCTGTACCGTGTGCCGATTACACTGTGGTACGCGCATAAAGCCACCGGACGCATGCTGCAAGCCGCCGAGAAGCTGGTTGACCATGTGGTGACCTCCACGCCGGATGGCTTCCGCTTGCCCAGCCGAAAGCTGCATATCATCGGGCAAGGGATTGATACGGTGCAGTTCATACCTGATGACCAAGCCCAAGCTTCAAACCAGCCTTTCACGCTGATTAGCATCGGGCGGATTGCGCCTGTCAAACGGCTGGAAATCATCATCGCGGCGGTTAAAAGCCTGCGCGAACAAGGACTGACCGATGCGCGGCTCCGGTTGGTTGGGGAAGCCACAACCGCCGACAGCGATTACCTCCAACGACTGCACCAAATGGTGGCTGATAACCAACTTGAAAGCGGTGTTGTTTTTACCGGCGGTATGCCCTACGCGGCTGTCGCCCGCGAATATCAACAGGCCGATGTGATGGTCAATATGAGCGCCACTGGCAGTATGGACAAAGCGATTTTAGAGGCGATGGCCTGTGGACTTCCGGTTATCACCGCCAACGAAGCCTTCGCGGAGATGCTCGCGCCGTGGGCGGATTTGCTGTATATCCCACCGGAGTCGCCTGAAGTGCTGCCGGTACGCCTAAAACAGTTAGCGCAGATGCCGCCGGACGAAAGGGCAGCGCTGGGAACGGCGCTGCGGGCTTTGGTAGTTGAACAGCACAGCATCGACCATCTCACCGATCAACTTATGACGATTTTTATCAACCATGCCTAAACTCCTATACCTCGCCAACATCCGCCTACCGACTGAAAAAGCACATGGCTTGCAAATCATGCAGAACTGCGAGGCGTTCGCACAAGCCGGCGCGGAAGTCCGTTTGTGGGCGGCACAGCGGGTGAATACAGCCGAGATGCGCGGGGTTAAAGATGTATGGGCGCATTACGGTGTCGAGCGCAATTTTACAGTCTCACGGCTGCCATGCCTTGACCTGTTGAATGTTATTCCGGCAGCAGGATTACTGTCGAAGGTCATTTTCTATACACAGGCGATCACTTATACGCTGGTGCTGATGCTTAAGGCACTGTTCACCCGTGCCGATATTTACTACAGCCGCGATACGCTGACATTGTTCGCCCTGAGCCTAATAAAGCCGCGTCAATCACTGGTCTACGAAGCGCACATGCTGGCGAGTGGGCGCGGTGGGCGCTGGTTACAACGGCAGGTTGTAGAGGGAGTTGGCACCGTCATCCCGATTACGCGCAAGCTGCAAGAGGATTTGATTCAATTAATTGCTCTGCCGCCGGATCACTATCGCCAATTTCCGACCCAATTTCTGGTGGCGCATGACGGCATCCGAAAAGAACGTTTCGCCAACCCGCCGACACAGGCCGAAGCACGGGCGCAAATCGGTTGGGCGCGGGAGGCTTTTATCGTCGGCTATGTCGGGCGGTTGCAAACGATGGCAGCGGATAAGGGCGTAGGAACGCTGGTCGAGGCGCTGGCACAGGTCAAAGATGCTTCGCTGGGGTTGGTTGGTGGGCCGGATGACATGGCGGAAGCCCTTCGTCAACACTGGCTCACAATCGGCCTGAGCGCTGACCAATTTTTATACGCCGGGCAGGTCGCACCCGATAAAGTGCCGCTGTATCTGGCGGCGCTGGATGTGTGCGTTATACCGCTGCCTTGGACGACGCACTTTGCTTATTACACCTCACCGATGAAACTGTTCGAGTATATGGCGGCTCGTCGGGCGATCATCGCTTCGGATTTGCCGAGCATTGGTGAGGTGGTCAAAGATGACGAAACCGCGCTGCTCGTCCCCCCGACCGATGCCCTCGCCTTAGCAACCGCTATCCAACGCCTGCGGGATGATGCGGGACTACGCCAGCGTTTAGCCGATGCAGCCTATGCCGAGGTGATGGCGCACTACACATGGGCGGCACGGGCGAAGGCCATTCTGGGAAAGGTGAAGGGACATGAATGAACAAATTCAGTTTGTTAGTCGATCTCAGTGTGAATTGTGTGGTAATACTCACCCGACTAGGCTGCTTTCAAAACCCTTTACTGATCCGTCAGTATGGGGCTTTATCGAGCAATATTACGGCAGGAGAGTACCTATACAAGCGCTGGAAGGGGCAGCTTATGAAATCAGTCAATGTCCGGTATGCGGTTTTATATGGCAGCGCTACATCTTAAATGACAGCGGGATGCAGATTTTATATGACGAGTGGATTTTAGCCGAAAACAGTTTGCAGAAAAAACGTGATGGCAATCAAGAAGCAGGTTACATGCGTCAGGTAGCATTGATTAAGCGCTTTTTTCCACATAAATCTGCGGCGGATATTGGTGTTCTGGACTTTGGTATGGGCTGGGGATATTGGTGCATGGCTGCTCAACGCATTGGTTATCAGGTGACAGGCATCGAACTTGCCGATACCCGCCTAGCATTTGCCCGTCAGCAAAATATAACCGCTGTAAAAAACTTTGATGAATTGGGAGATCGAACTTTTGACTTTATCAACGCGGAGCAGGTGTTTGAACATATTCCCAACCCCTTAAATACCCTCAAGCTGATGGTGGCGCGGCTGAGTCACGGTGGTATCGTCCGCATTGCGGTGCCAGATGGGCGGCGGATTGCTAAAGAAGTTCAGGAGCCTGAATGGAAGGCTTCAAAAAACGCGATCCATCCGCTTGAACACATCAATTGTTTTACGCATACAACGCTGGGTTATTTAGGGAAATCGGCTGGCTTATCGGTCGCTGCCGAGCCGGTGATATGGAGTTTGGCGGGTGGTGGCAAAATGGTGCTGCGGAGTCTGGCAGCCAGCAGCTATCGACGTTTCTCCGGTACGATCCTATACTTTCAAAAACGCTGAGTTCCATTCACTTGTTAGGATATAAAGTTTGTCCACAATCTTTCGCCAACCCCACATTGGCTTGCTTGCCCCTGACCTGAGCATGAAGCACGGTTGGGCGCAGTACAGCCTCAGCCTGATTCAAGCGCTGCGAAAGGCGGGGGTGCGGATGACGGTTGTCGCCGCGAACAATAGTGTGTCGTTAGCCGATGTGGATGTGCATCCGATTTTGCCAAGTCTCGTGCCGCGCGAACGGGCTTTCACCGTCAAGATGATGGCGCAGGTTCCTGCCGTTCGCCGTTTGCTGGCGGGGTGTGATGTTATTCACACGCTGGTCGAGCCGTACGCACCACTGGCGGCATGGGCAATTGGCCCGCGCCCACTGATCGTTACCGGACACGGCAGTTACGTGCGGATGGCCGAGCATGAACGCTGGCCTTTTAATGAGCTTTACCGCCGTGCCTTCCTGCAATCGACGCTGGTGTGTGTCAGCCATTACACGGCGAAGGTGGCACAGGCCGCGCTGCCGGGGGTGCGAACGGTCGTGGTGAATAACGGGGTGGATGCGTCACGGTTTGCAGGCATCGCGCCTACCCCTGATGACCCGCCGTTCGTGTTGGCGGTGGGCGCTGTTAAACCACGTAAGGGGCAGCTTGAACTGGTGAAGGCCATGCCAAAAGTGTTGGAGCAGTTCCCGAATGCCCGCTGTGTCATCATCGGCAGCCTGACCGCCGAACCTGCTTATGTGCAGCAGGTCAAGGACACCATCGCCGCGCTGGGTTTGGGTAAGCGGGTGTTGTTATTCGGGCATGTGTCGGAAGATGTGCTGCTGGATTATTATCGTCGTGCCTATGTATTCGCACTGCCATCCATGAACGATGGCTGGCGCTTTGAAGGCTACGGGCTGGTGCATCTGGAGGCCAGCGCGGCGGGTTTGCCGGTCATCGGTACGACCGACTGCGGCGCTGAGGATGCGATTGACGATGGCGTTACCGGTTTGTTGGTTTCACAGGCGCAGGTCACCGACCAACTGCCGGAGGCGATTATCCGGCTGCTGCGTGACCCTGCACTTGCCGCACGGCTGGGCGCGGCAGGACGGCAGAAGGCACATCGCCAGACGTGGGCGACCGTCGCGGGGGACATGCTAGCGGTGTATAATCAGGCCGTTGGTCAGTAGGAGAATGAACCATGCTCCAAATCAATGTACACGACAAAAACTTTAAGCTGGATGACCTGATTCAAGCGGCAAAGCGGGGCGAAGAAGTGGTTATCGTGACTGATGAGCAAGAGACGTTTCGATTGATTCAGATCAATACATCTAAGCAACGCAAGCGTAAATTTGGTACAGCAAAAGGCGAATTTTCAATGTCCGATGATTTTAATGCGCCTATTGATGATTTTGATGAGTACACATAATGCGACTTCTGCTCGATACGCACACATTTTTGTGGTTGATCAATGATGATCCAGCATTAAGTGCAAAAGCGTATGACCTGATTAGTGATGTAGAAAACAAGCTATTTCTTAGTATTGCTAGTCCTTGGGAAATGGCGATTAAGATTCGCACTGGGAAATTCGAACCTCCAGCAGAACCTCTTGATCAGTTTATTAGTCGCCATCTCTATCTTGCTGAAGTCAATTTGCTTGATATTGAGTTAAAGCACATAGACATCACATCAAATTTACCACTTCATCATCGTGATCCTTTCGACCGCATGTTAATCGCACAATGTATAGGCAATGGATTACCCATTATCAGCGCTGATACAGCCTTTGACGCTTACGGTATAACCCGCTTGTGGTAGCTCCTGAACGCATTCGCGCCTTTTTTAACCGGAAGTTCGTCCGTGATACGCTGATTTTGCAGGTGGGCAAGGTCGGCATGACGGCTTCGACGTTTCTCTCGGCGCTGCTGGTGGCACGGCTGATGGGCGCGGCGGATTACGGTATCTGGGCGCTAGCACAGTCGGTGCTGAGTATCGCGCTTACACTGAATCTGACCGGCCTCAATACCAGCATCAGCACACAGCTACCGATGGCGGTTGGGGCGAAAGACGAGCCGGAAATACTGAACCTGCTGGCGGTATTCGTCAAAGTGGCACTGTTCTGGGGTGTGGGGGTCACGGTGGTGCTGCTGGTGGTCGGGCCGCTGCTCACGGGTTTGGCTTACAACGGCGATACGCATATCGGTTTGCTGGCGGCGTTTCTTTCGCTGACGGTGCTGCCGGATATGCTCTACGGGCTTATTACCACCACGCTCCAAAGCCAACGGGCGATGCGGCGGCTGGTGATCGTCACCAACCTCAACCAATTGGTGCTGTTGGTGTGTACGCTGGTGGCTTTGCTGATTAGCGCGACGCCGGAAAGCATGGTGATCTCGCGCATTGTGTACTCGGTGAGTACGCTGCTGATGGCGCTGTGGTTTTACGAGCGCTACCGAACGGAATATGCCGTGCCGTACCCGACTATACGCCGTATCATCGGGCATATTCGGCAGGTTGCGCCGCGCCAATATTTAGGCTTCGGCTTCCTGAACGCGGTCGATAAAAATATCGCTGGCCTCTACACCGAACTCCCGCTGCAAATTGTCGGCATCTACGCTGGCAAGACCGCCGCCGGATACCTCGAACTGGGCTTCAAAGCGCTGACCATACCCGCCACCTTCGCCTCAGCACTGTTCGACAACATTCAGGCGGTCGTGCCACAGGCCATCGGTCGCCGAGACTTTGTAACCCTACGGCGCAACTTTCTGCGGGTGCTGGCGGCGCTGGGGTTGGGGGCAATTGCTTTTTATGCGCTGTTTGTGGTTTTTGTGCCGATTATCGTGCCACTCATTTTTAGCAGCCAGTGGATTCCGGCAATTCCGGTGGTGACGGTGCTGGCGGTTTATGGGGTGGTACTGGCGGTGGGCGGCATCTTTGGCCCGTTGTATCGCGGCCTAGGATTAATGCGCCCGATTATCGTGATTAAAATCGTGACACTGGTTGCTATTTTAGTACCGGGGTTGATCTTGCTCCAGCAGGGTGATGCGCTTGGCGGCGTATGGGAAGTGGTGGACACAGCGTCTCCATTATTAGCACTACACACGCAGTCCGGTGCGGTAGTCGGTGCGTGGATCGTTAATGGGCTGATGTTTATTTCGGCGCTGCTGACCGCGTTTGTGGCGCTGCCTGTGCTGCGACGGAAAGCACAGGAACAGCAGACAATTTAGCACTTGTTCAAGGTCTATCACGCCCGAAATTACGGGTTTGCGTGTATACTTTAAGTTTGATGGTGTTTGAGGATCGATAAATTCGTATTGGTTTTTGATAAGCTAGACATTTAATCAAAATACTTTTTGATACATAGAGACTTTTGATAGTTGCTGTTCAAAAGCAGAGGAGCAAAATATGACGAACCCACCGATTGACGTGCAGCAGTACGGACAAAGTATTTGGCTGGACTTCATCCACCGCAGTTCGCTGGATAACGGCGAAATGCAGAAGTATATTGACGAGTTTGGTGTGATTGGTGTGACATCCAACCCGGCAATCTTCCAGAAAGCGATTGGCGAATCGGATACCTACGATACGGCGATTACCAATCTGATTGAACTCGATGCCTACAACATTTACGAGAAGTTGGCGATTGAGGATATTCAACGGGCGTTGGATTTATTCCGCCCCATTTATGACCGCACCAACAAGCGCGATGGCTACGTGAGTTTGGAAGTGTCGCCGCTGATTGCCAATGACAGCGAAACGACTACCGCCGAAGCGCTGCGCTTATTTAAAGCGGTCAACCGCCCGAATGTGATGATTAAAATTCCGGCGACACCGGCTGGTTTACCCGCTATCGAAGAAGCCATCGCGCAGGGCGTGAATGTCAATGTCACCCTGATTTTCGCGGTCGATAATTATGTCGATGTGGCTCGCGCATACATTCGCGGTTTGGAACGGCGCTTGGCAGCCGGTGGCGATGTAACCCATGTGGCCTCGGTCGCCAGCTTCTTCCTCAGCCGGATTGACGTGATGATCGACCGGATGCTGGAAAACAACATCCGTGCGGCACAGGGACGTGACCTTGAGGCGGTTGCCCAAAACCGCGAACTGCTGGGCAAAGCAGCGATTGCCAACGCCAAGCTGGCCTATAAGCGGTTCATGGAGATGTTTTACGGCGATGAGTTCGCCAAGCTGCGGGCGGCAGGGGCGCAGGTGCAGCGGCCTTTGTGGGCATCGACCGGTACCAAGAACCCCGCTTACCCCGACACCATCTATGTTGACAGCCTGATTGGTAAGGACACGGTGAACACCCTGCCACCAGCCACGTTGAAGGCATTCAAAGATCACGGTACAGCCGCCGACACGCTGGCGACTGATTTAGATAAGGTTGAAGGTACGCTTGAGGGGCTGGAAAAGGTCGGTATGGATATGAACCATATCACGACCCAGTTACAGGCTGACGGCGTAACGCTGTTCGTCGAAGCATTCGAGAACTTGCTTAAACAGGTAGAAGCCAAACGCGACATTCTGGAAGCAGGTGTAATCGAAAAAAAAAATTTAGCGCTGGGCATTCACGGTGACGCCGTCCAAGCTGCCATAACCAAAATGGCAGCCGACAAAGTGAATGCCAGAATTTGGGCGCATGACGGCAGTGTTTGGAAAGACCAACCCAACATCATCAGCAAGATCGAGCATCGGCTGGGATGGTTGGATACCGATAAGACAATTGACCTCGAACGGCTGAAGACGCTGCAAGCCTCGGTGAAGGCAGGCGGCTTCAGCCATGTATTGCTGTTGGGCATGGGGGGCAGCAGCCTTGCCCCCGATGTGCTGTACCAGACCTTCGGGCAGCAGACGGGTTTCCCCGCCTTCCATATGCTCGACAGCACCGACCCCGAATTTATCCGTCTGACAGAAGCCGCAATCGATGTTCAGAAAACGCTGTTCATCGTCGCCAGTAAATCCGGCGGGACGATTGAAACAGCGATCTTTGCCAAATATTTTTTTGAGAAATCCGGTAAGAACGGCAAGCAGTTTATTGCGATTACCGACGCGGGCAGCGAACTCGAAGCGGAGGCCAAAGCCAATGGTTATTTGGATATATTCCTGAATCCGGCGGATATTGGTGGACGTTTTAGCGCACTCAGCTACTTCGGTATGGTTCCGGCAGCGATGATGGGGCTTGACCTCGATAAATTAATGGAAGAAGCCACCCGTATGATGAAGGCGTGTTCGGATATTATCCCCGAACAGCAGCACCCCGGCATCCTGCTTGGGGCGATTATGGGGGTTGTCGGGCAGCAGGGGCGCGATAAGGTAACGATTGTGACCAGCCCTAGTATTAGTGCGCTGGGGAATTGGATCGAGCAGCTTATTGCCGAAAGTACGGGTAAAGAAGGCAAAGGCTTGCTGCCAGTCGTTGGGGCAACTATCGGCAACCCGCACGATTACGCTTCTGACCGACTGATTATTTACCTGAAGGTCGAAGACGACCCCGATAATGAGGCGGTGGACGCGGGTATTAAGGCGCTGCGCGAGGCCGGACACCCACGGGTGACCTTATACCTGCCGAACAAGTACGCGGTGGCGGGCGAATTCTTCCGGTGGGAATATGCAACCACAGTCGCAGGTAAACTGCTGGATATTAACCCGTTTGACGAGCCGAACGTTATGGAGAGCAAAGAAAACACGGCACGGTTGCTCAAGTCGTACCAGAATCACAGCGGGTTGCCGACCGGCGAACATGCCTTCAAAGAGTCGAATGTCGAACTGTTCGCAGACGAGAAGATGCTGCGGCTGCTCAGTGAACTTTGCTTGCAGCACAACTACGGTAGCGGCGACCTGACGGGCTTAGTGGCGGCGTTGATTAACTCGACAATGGCGGGGGATTATTTCGCGCTGCAAGCCTACCTACCGATGAAGCCGGAAATCGTGGCGACGCTTGAGGAAATCCGTCGTCGGCTGCGGCACACGACACGGCGGGCAGTGACGTTGGGCTTTGGCCCCCGTTTCCTGCACAGCACGGGGCAGTACCACAAGGGCGGCCCGAACACCGGCAACTTTATTCAAATTACGGACGACGACCCGCAGGATATTGATATTCCGGGCGAAATGTATACCTTCGGCATTGTGAAGGCCGCGCAGGCTGCGGGTGACTTAGAAGCGCTGCGGAGTAAAGAACGGCGTGCAATCCGGCTGCATATCAGCGGGGACATCGCGCAGGGACTCGATATGCTGATGAAAGCGATTGACCTTGTAGACGAGCGTCGGAAGTAAGAAAAGTACTGAGTACCGAGTATTGAGTTTAAGACAAAACGAACACTAGTTGTTCGTATAAAGATAGCAGAAAGAGGGCGCGTTCGGGAAACCGGACGCGCTTTTTTGTTGATGCAAATCATGCAAAATGTGCAATTTATCTGCCGAAATGACAGGCGACTCGCTCCCGTATATCCGCCGAATTGACAATTTGTGACGGCGGGAGGGTCGGCTGTATCCGCTGAAGTGGCGCACGTTCGGCAATCGTCTCCCTTGTGTTTGCCGCCGGTGCCGATTCGGCGGATGCAAGGGAGGTTCCCGCCCAAAAGGGACAAACCCCCCCCAAAGCTACCCCATATAATGAGACACAAAATGCCGTTCTGC
>JAPUDW010000176.1:10353-15142 GCA_027492915.1 Bacteroidota bacterium
GCGCCACTGGGTGGGTGTGGTGGGCGCGGGGGGGGGTGTGGGGGTGTGGGGGGGCGCCCCCCCCCCCCCCCCCCACAACCGCCGCGAAAGGCTCCCGTATATCTGCCGACAACAATGGCGATTCGGCGGATGCGAGGGAGCATCTTGCCAAAAATGCAAACTCATTCTTCGGTGACGAACTCTAGCAAATAGCCATCCGGGTCTTGCGCGAAACAGCGCCAACCGCCCCATTCGGGCTGTTGCGGTGGGGTCAAAAACGCCACGCCCTGCTGTACTAAATCCGCATACACCTGACGACAATCCAGCACATGAAAGACAAGGTTTACCGGCGTACGGGTATGCGTGCTGCTGACAGCGAGTGTAACCGTCGGCTTATCCATAGTGGGTGGGCTTTCGGTCACGAGATACAGGTTAATCCCTTCAAGGGTTAGCAGGGCATAATCCGGTTGGTCGATTTCAACCCTGAAACCCAATGCTCCAGCATAGAATGCGAGTGAGCGCTGTATATCGGTAACGGCTAACATGGTGGCAAAACGTTGTAATCCCAACGAAGTCTGGTTCATACAGTTCTGGCTCATTTCCATTTCAGAAGTTGGACGGTACGATGATTAGGATATGGGCTATGGTTAAAACGCATATGGTTACAAAGTAAACGCTGGGTGTGAGTATTGCATTTTTGTAAGGACAGCAGTGATGCCCCATATGCAGCAAGTTAAGGCGTTTGCTATCTCAGAAAGTTGACTGTTTGCGTCGCATGAGGCTAAAGCCATCATGCTAACCACCGGACAAGCGCACTAAAGGCGCTTCAAAATAGAGGTCGATAGAGCTTGTTTTGGTGGAAAGCAGCTTTTTTAGTGGTTTTTAATTCTCTTAACTTGGTATGCATGATGGCCTGCATTCTTAATTAGCTTTCAAGTGGTTTTAAACCACCTCAGTGTAGCACAAAATTTCTGATTTGTGCGTTCGAATATTCAAACTTTGGGCATCATAGGCAGTAGGGGGTTATTGGCGCGTATTTTAATATCGACCTTATCCGGCAGTGACAATTCCAGCGTGAATTAAGTCCATAGGCGCACCATCGGTTGTAGGCAGCAGGGGATTTCACTATACTCTGCTCTGTGATGCGCCACTCGCGTAAAAAATAGCCCAAGTGGCTAATTTCATTTGTCCGAATTCCGTTATACTATTTCTTTTTGAAGGAACCTTCATGAGCACAATTACGATCCAAGATGTCAAGGTCATTGCGACCCAGCCCTATGCTGCCCAGCGGTTGGTGATCGTCAAGGTCATCACATCCGAACCGGGGTTATACGGTTTAGGCTGCGCCACTTTTACGCAGCGCTTTCATGCGGTCGTGGCGGCGCTGGAACACCACGTCATCCCGTATGTCATCGGCAAAGATGTGACCCGCAGCGAAGACATCTTTAATATGTCGATGGTCAACGGCTACTGGCGCAACGGGCCGGTGCTGAACAACGCTATCTCCGGTATTGATATGGCACTATGGGACATCAAGGGCAAACTGGCGAACATGCCGGTTTACCAACTGCTGGGCGGCAAGTGCCGCGAAGCTGCTGCTGTTTACAGCCACGCTGACGGCAACAGCATCGAGGAAATCACCGAGAGCGTACAGAAGTTTATCGAGCAGGGCTACCGTCACATCCGCGTGCAAAACGGCGGTTATGGTGGCAAGTACAGCGCAGACGTGCGACCGGAAGGCGCGGTACACGGTACCTATTACGATCCTAAAGCATATATGCGCAGCGCGATTAAGGCGTTGGAACATGTACGGGCGACGGTGGGCGATGAGGTCGAGCTGCTGCACGACATCCACGAACGGTTGCAGCCAATCGACGCGGTGAACTTCGCCAAGGAAGTCGAGCCGCTGAAGTTGTTCTTCCTAGAGGACGCGCTGGCACCGGAGGATATTGAGTGGTTCACCCACATTCGCAACCAGAGCGCGACCCCGCTGGCGATGGGCGAGTTGTTCAATAACCCGCTGGAATGGCGGACACTGGTGGAACGCCGGTTGATCGACTTCATCCGTATGCATATCAGCCAGATGGGTGGCATCACCCCCGCGCGTAACGCGGCCATCTTCGCCCAAGCCTACGGGGTGCGCACGGCATGGCACGGGCCAGCCGATACCTCGCCGGTCGGTCACGCGGCGAACTTGCACCTCGACCTGTGGTCACCGAACTTTGGTATTCAGGAATGGTGCCGCTTCCCTGAATTCATGTACGAGATCTTCCCCGGAACGCCGGAACTGCGGAATGGGTATTTGTATCCCAATGATAAACCGGGGTTGGGCATCGATATTGACGAGAAGTTGGCAGCAAAATACCCGCCGCAGGATGAAGTGCTGCAATGGACACAAACACGCCTGCCGGACGGAAGCCCCGCCCGACCCTAGACTGAGGAGCGCAGGCGAAATCGACGACCTATGCAATGATGCGTGCTGTAGTGCCTGAGGCCAAATAACATGCTGGTGTCCGAGCTTATCCTTCACCTGCTGCGCGGGTTTTACATCATTCTGACGATCCTCAGTGTGGTGAGTTATCTGCGCCACCGCGACCGGATACGGCGTGATATTGCGTTGGTGTTTGTGTCGCTTTCCAGCACCACTTTCATCCTCCTCTTCTTAACGATCACCGGCATAAAAGCGCCGTGGTTGACGAAAGTTGGGCAAATCGGTATTGCCAGTTTGCCCATTTTGCTGCTGCGAATGGTCGGTTACTTCCGCGTTGTTCCACACAACACGAAACGGGCAGGTTTGGCGGGGTGGATTGCATCCTGTATCGGTATCATCCTATTCGACACATCCACGGTTCCTGTGGTCATGCTGCTGGTTATTGTGTATTTCGTGGTCGTTAGCGGCTACGCGGTATTCGCCTTCATTCGAGCTGCTACCAACAGCACGGGTGTCGCTCAGCGCAGACTGAGGTTCGCAGCAGTGGCTTCGGGATTACTGGTACTGCTGATCATCATCGTAGGTATGCGGCTGGTTATGCGGGATTATTGGCCGAATATCACCCCGTTTGTTCAAGTATTTACGACTGCTACAGTGGTGATGTTTTACCTTGGGTTCGCGCCGCCGCGCTGGCTGCGGCAGGGCTGGCAGTTCGAGGAGCTTCGAGCGTATCTGCTTGAGGATATCGCAAAGCTGGATAAACTGTCACCCGTCGATGTCCTAGCCCGTTTGCGCCAGGCCGTGATGCGGGCGATGGGTGCGCAAAAAGTGTTTATCGCGCTATGGGATACCGATAACAGTGTGCTGCGCTTGCAAGAACAGGCGAACAAGTTCCCCCTAACCGACGACACCATCAATACGGGCATTGTTCGCCGTGTGTGGCAGGTGGATGAACCAACGCTGGTTCAAAAAATGGTGGATTTAAGCGACAGTGATAGGCAGATGATGAGGGCGCTGGACAGCGAAATGCTGTTCATCGTGCCAATTGCCACGCAGGATACGCCTTTGGGAGTGCTGCTGGTGTTTCTCGAATACGGCTCGCTGTTTGCGGATGATGACCTGAGCTTGCTTAATGTTTTCAGCCAGCAAACGGCGATCTTCCTCGAAAATTACAACGTCATGGAGCAGCAGCGGCGCTACGCTCGTGATCTTGAAAGTGTGGTCAACCAGCGGACGCAAGCATTGCAGCGGTCGAATTATGAACTACAGCAGTTCGCTTATGTTGCCTCTCACGATTTGCAAGAGCCGCTGCGTATGGTCGTCAGCTATTTGCAACTCATTGACGACCGCTACATTAGTAAGATGGATCATGAAGCACGCGAGTTCATCGGCTTCGCGGTGGATGGTGCCAAGCGCATGAAAAGCTTGATCGAAGCGCTGCTGGCCTATTCGCGGGTCGAGACAAAAGATCAGCTTTTCACACTGCTCGATATACAAAAAATATTGGATGAAGTCCTCAAGCTGATGAAGGTCAGTATCGAAGAACAAAACGCGGTCATTACCCTCGACGAAAAGCTGCCACAACTACAAGCCAACGAGCCGATGATGATTCAACTATTCCAGAACCTCATTAGCAACGGCATGAAATATCAGCAGGACAGCCAGCCGGAAGTGCATATCGGTGCGACCCGCAAAGGGGCCGAGTGGGAATTTTCGGTACGGGATAACGGCATCGGTATCGCGCCCAAAGATCTGGAACGCATCTTTGTCATCTTCCAACGGCTGCATACTGGTCAGCAGTATCCGGGGACGGGCATCGGCTTGGCGGTGTGCAAGAAAGTGGTGGAGCATCATGGTGGGCGGATATGGGCAGAGTCCACCGTCGGCGTGGGGACGACCTTCTACTTCACTATTCCTGCGTGATTAGGCCGAGCAATCGAGCGCATCAAACGTAAAGTCATAACGCCGTGCTGCGTCTTGCAAGCGCAAGGAGCCGCCCGGTTGGGTAAACAGGCTTTGTCCGTCAACCGAGTTGATGCTAATCGCCTCAGTCTCGCTGGCCTCTTGCTGGAACGCGGCTTGTAAATCGACTGCTTCTACCGCAAATAGATAGGCAGACCGCTGCTCAGCGTCTAACCCGATCAATACCAAGCGTTCGCCAGCGCATACCGCAGAGACTTTCGATGGCATATTGATGACCCCGCGAGTTTTCCCGTTGTTCACCATGCTGATTGACTGGTGTGCCCCCTCGACCAATACTTGATTCTGGAGATGCTCGAAGCCTTCCCACCGAAACGTTTGCCCGTTATATTCGAGCGAACCGCGCACAGGGCTAGATGCCGTGATCCGTTCAGTCAGGCTGTCGCGTGTGCCTTGGTC
>JAPUDW010000177.1 GCA_027492915.1 Bacteroidota bacterium
GGTCGCTGCTCCGAACACGCACTTTGTATACGGTGTAACCAATACCGGGGACTTGATCGCCTAAAAAGTTACCTTGTTGTAGGCTTTCAATCAGTGGTTGTATATCGGCCTGAATATTCCGATATTTACGGTAGAAATGCCTCAGTTCTTTTTTGAACTGTGGGGTGTAATCAACACTGACAGGCTGCTCATTCGTCATCCATATCGTCCCATAGTGTAGAGACAGGATAGGTTTGGCCGGTCATCGCCTCGTGCCATGATTGCCGAAAAGCCGCGACTGGATCTTCGTCTGCATCCTCATCTTCGGCATCCAGCTCAAATAAGGCTAAAAGATAATCATCCGGCGCGTTATACCCGCGTTCACGGGCAACCTTTTCAATCCGCTGACGCTGTTCAGGGGTTACATGAATTACGAGATCACTCATAGCAAATCCTCAATTACAGAAACAGCTACCACTCAAGTATAGCATCAAGCAACAACACGGCACATTCGCCAAGCGCTTAACGAAATAAAAAGGGCGAACCGATGCTGGCTCGCCCTCAATTCATGCCAATGACCGCACTGGCTTTACATCACGCCAGCAGGTTCAGTCTCGGTTACGGGCAGGATCACCTTGAAGGTACTGCCGCTCCCCGGCTTACTTTCCAGCGCCACACGTCCACCGTGCAGCGTGGCAATCCCCTTCACAATCGCCAGCCCCGCGCCTGCGCCTTGATCTTCGTTCAACGCGCGGTCGATCTGGTAGAAGCTCTCCCAGATTTGTTCCTGCTCGTTTTCCGGCACACCGCGCCCGTGATCCTTCACCCACAGCGAAATCTCTTTGCCGTCAACCGTTGCGCCCATTTCGATCTTCGAACCGGGTTCAGAGAACTTGCAAGCGTTGTTCAACAGCAGCACAATCGCCGAGGTCAGGTAATCGACATCACCGGTAAAAATTTGGATTTCGGTGGGGGTTTCTACGGTGACGATGTGGTTACGCGCTTCGAGATCCTTCACCCGTTCCTGCGCCTCTTTGAAGATACCCTGCACGCTCGCAATCGGCCCTTTGCGCCAATCATAGGTTTGCTTGGCCGAGTCGGTTTCCAATTCCACCAGCAGGATGAAGTTTTCGATCAGGTTACGCAGCCGGTCGGCACCTGCCGTAATACCGGAGATGTAGCTAATCATTTCCTCCTGACTGAGTTCCTGCTCGCCGGGGTTGTTGAGCATATCGGCATACGCCACCACAAACGTCAGCGGTGTGCGGAATTCATGGTTGAGCATCGTCAAGATTTGGCGTTTGAGGGTTGCCATACCGCTGTTATGTACGCGGTTCAGTTCGCGGTGGCGTTCCAAACGCGACTCGATTTTGACGAGCAAATCACCGGGGTCGTAGGGCTTGATGACATAATCATCCACACCTAAGCGCATCCCACGATGCACATCAGAGCGTTCGCCCTTCGCCGTCAGGAAAATAAACGGAATGCTGAACCAGCGATTTTCCTTACGCACTTCTTTTAAGAACTGAATGCCATCCATCTTAGGCATCATGATGTCAGAAACAATTAAGTCCGGGGGTGAAGCCTGCTTTTGCAGCACCTCAATACCGTGGCTGCCATTTTCAGCCGTGAGCACCTGATACCCATCGAGTTCGAGAATATCGCGGATACCCTCTAGAAGATGTATATCATCCTCGACGACCAGAACTTTTGCCTTTTCCATGCTGAACCTGCTCCCAACACTTAGTTTGAGGGACTAATTACCGAACTTCTATATAATGTACTATCGCATCACCTGTATTTTTCGTCAATAGGGTGAATTACGGAGTGCGCGGGCGACCTCCAGTAGATCAGAAAGGAGGCCGAACCCCGTTTGCTGCCGCCCCGCGCCCGCGCCCACCAGCGTCACATCGCCCAGCAAATCGGTGGTGTAGGTGATGGCATTGGTCGCGCCAGAAACGGCTGCCAGCGGGTTGCTGAGTTTGACGCGCATCGGTTGGACACTGCCGCCTTCCGGTGTCACCCGTGCCACCAGCTTCCACTTTTCGCCGGCTGCGGCTGCCGCTTGTACATCGTCGGCGGTAATGGCGGTGATACCTTTCACATCCATATCCGCGAACGTGATTGCACTGTTGAACAGCGCCCGTGCCAAGATGATGACCTTACCTGCCGCGTCCCAACCCTCGACATCGCCAGCGGGATCAGCCTCGGCATAACCCAACTGCTGCGCCTGTGCCAGCGCTTCGGCATAGCTCATGCCGCCTTCCATCTGCGTCAGGATGTAATTGGTGGTGCCGTTCAGGATACCCCGCGCCTCGCGAATGGTGCAGCCCTGTAACGCCTGCATCGCCAGCCGGATCGACGGTGTACCCGCCATCACGGTTGCCTCGAAACGCAGCAGTTTACCCGCCGCTGCTGCCCGCGCCACCAACTCACCGTAACCCACCGCCACCGGCCCTTTGTTCGCCAGCACCACATGCTTGCCGCTGTCGAAGGCCGCGTAGCAATAGTCGAGCGCAGGTTGACCGGTTTGTAAGTCAGTATTGCTGCACTCGACCAGCACATCGGCGTTACAGGTTTTGATGAGCGACAGAATATCCGTGCCGCGCTCCAACCCCGCCGTGTCGGGATACTGCCCGAAGTCACCCGCCGCTGCCAGCAGGTGACTAATGTCCAAGCCCTGCGGGTTATACAGCGTGCCTTTGCTGCGAGTCGCCACTGCAACGACCGTCGCCTCAAAACCGTTTGCCTTCAGTTCAGCCGCCTTGTCCCGCAGGATTTCCAACAACCCTTGCCCGACCACGCCAAACCCGACCAGTGCGATCTTCATCAACGCCATCCCCTCGATCATGCCCCATATTAAAGATGGGCATCATCTTAGCGCAGGCTGGCCTGCTTCACCAACCGCAGGTCTCACGTTTATGCTTTATGTCCCTCAATAGGCGGCAGCAGGTGTTCGCCGGTAATCAGCCGCGCGGCACGGTTGCGGGTGAAGTAATTCCATGCCCACTGAATCAACACCAGTAACCGGCTTTGATACTGCACGATATACAACAGATGGATGAACAGCCAGATAAACCAGCCGATAAAGCCGCTGAATTGGAGCTTGCCCAAGTCTGCCACAGCGGCAGCACGACCAATCGTCGCCATGTTGCCCAAATCCTTGTAGTGGAAGGGTGGCAGGGTTTCGCCTTTCAGCCGTGCCGCAATCCGCCGCGCGGCATAGTCGCCCTGCTGCATCGCCACCTGCGCCACACCGGGCAGCGGCTTGCCTGTTTGATGGGCATAATGAGCAAGGTCGCCGATCACCAAGATTTCAGGGTGGTTCGGCAGGCTCAAGTCCGGCTGGACGATGATGCGACCGGCGCGGTCTACTTCGGCACCGGTCGCCTCCGCCAATTTGCGCCCCAGCGGCGAACCCTGTACACCCGCGCCCCACAAAATCGTGCGTGCGTCAATCTGCTCGGTTTGCTCACCCACACGGATGGTCACGGTGTCGGCTTGGATGTCCGTCACAACCGCGTTCGTCCGCACCGTCACGCCCATCTTTGTCAGCGATTTGCTGGCTTGTGCGGAAAGGTGGGGTGGGTACGGCGGCAGCACCCGATCAGTCCCTTCGAGCAGGATAACCTTCGCCGTAGCAGGGTCAATACGCCGGAAGTTGTGCTTCAGCGTGTGGTGGGCGATTTCCCCGACTGCACCCGCTAATTCCACACCGGTTGGCCCACCACCCACAACCACAAACGTCAACCATTTGCGGATTTCAACAGGGTCGGTTTCGCGCTCTGCTGCTTCGAAGGCCAGCAGGATACGCCGCCGCATTTCGGTCGCATCCTCAACCGTCTTGAGTCCCGGCGCGTGCTGCTCCCATTGGTCGTTGCCGAAGTAATGGTGACGCACGCCAGCCGATAAAATCAGCGTGTCATAAGGAATACGACCGTCACGTAAGACAACCTCACGCTTTTCCACATCGAAATCCACGACTTCACCCAGCAGCACTTCGGTATTGCGCTGGCGTTTGAGGATGTCCCGCAGCGGTGCGGCGATATTTGCTGGCGATAGTGCGCCGGTCGCCACTTGATAAAGTAAGGGTTGGAACAGGTGAAAGTTGCGGCGGTCGATCAACGTCACCTGCGCCTCCACATTTCGCAGCGAGGTTGCGGCGTGCAGCCCGCCAAACCCACCCCCGATAATCACAATCCGCTGTTGAGCAGCCATCATTTTCCCCTTCACGATTCATTTGTGCATTTATTCACAATAATAGACGCTCTCATAAGGCTTGTCCATACTTCCCCATTGAAACGAACTTCCATAATCATTTATCGGGGAATAAGGTTGGAATTCGGTTAGTGCTTCTAAACCGCGCCTTCATAAATCGACCTAAAATGCACTTTTTTTGCCTGTTCCGCCTGTTTAACAGGCACTTTTGTCTTCTTCCTCTGCATTGGACTTGGCGTTCTTGGCGATTCGTATTTCCCGTTCTCTGTATTTTCTCTGCGTCTCTGCGGTTCATTTTTGTTTTATATTTTTTGCGAATTTATCCCCGTACTACGGATCACTTTTTGTTTAAGCCGCATCACTGTATAATTCCTGTTACGACATTCAAGGAACGATTGCAAAGGTCAACCGTATGCAACGGTATACACGCCCACTGCTCCTCATCTTATTGGTGCTTGCATTCACGGGTATTGTCCGTGCCCAGCAGATCACCAATGTCACCAGTTTTGTGCTCGACTTGCGAACTGATCTTGAAACCGCTGCCGATGCTGCACTCGGTTCCGGTACCCGCCCGACGAACTGGACGTTTGACATCAATAACACCAGTTCACCGACCTATGTGGCAAACCTGTGGTTCGACAACGAACAACTCGCTACCGAAGTCTTTGGTGACGAACGCCCCGAAGGTTGGATTGGCGCACCAGTCACCACTGATGTGACACTCGTCAGCCGCAACATTCGCCACGACCTTGAACTCACCGCCAATGAGGTGTTTGGCGTCAACAACCGGCCTGAAAATTGGAAAGGCAGTTTACCGCTGTTCCGCTGTGACCGTACCTTGATGAATATCGTACAGGTATTGGACACCTCTTTTAACGCCAACTTCGCCACCTCCAACGAAGCCGTTAGCTACTGCCAAACCGTCGCCGACGAAACACAGTCGCTAACGCTCAATGCCGTCCTCACCACGCCGGAAATCGAAACCGCACTCCCTGACTTGCTGCTGGCTTCCCGTGGCGACATCGAACGCCTCGCCGATGAAGAATTGGGCTTGAACATCCGCCCCTCCGGCTGGATCGGCAACAAGGACAAAGCCTCGTCCAGCTTATTGGCAGATAACTTCCTTGACCTCGAAAATCTTGCGAATGAAAAGTTGGGCATCGGCCAACGTCCACCCGGATGGCTCGGTACGCCACCCGGCGTACAAATTTACGGCTACCAATACTTACGCTTTAACCTTGAACTGCTCGCCAACACGCTTGGCAAGACACCCCGCCCCCGTGGTTGGCAAGGTGTTAATCCGGTAGAAACCTGTTCGCCGCAGTTGCAAAACCTCGTCGCACTCGCCCAAAGCGCCTACAGCTTTTCGGTCGAGAATGTGCCACAAGGTGTCTTCTGCACCCAGCTTGCCGTCACCGTCAACAACACCATCGAAAACCCGCCCCCACCGGACGCGGCCAGCGAAGGTGATGACCGCTTCGTGTTTGAAAGTCAATACGCCTTCACCTATCTTGATGTGCAGGCTACGCAGTACATGGGGATTATGCCCGGCGGCATCAAGTTCAAGGCCTGGTACCGCAACTTCGGCGACTCGAACATGATGTTCATCAGCGGTGATAACTTCGCCGTGTTCATCGACCGCCGCTGGACAAGTATGCCGCAGGATGTTTTCGAAAGGCTGCAAACCCTTGAAGGGGTAAAACCGCTGACCTTTTGCGATGCTGGTTGGTGTGCTGGCCCCGGCCCGACACCCACACCGACAGGCAGCGGCGCTCTGGAAGCCCTCTTGAATGAAGGCACGCCACCTGCTCCGCCGGACTTGAACGAGGTTCAAACCGATAAGACACAGGTTTCGTGGAATAACATCCGCGTCCAATACCTGTTCGATAACCCGACGACCAAGACCGCACAGGTGACGCTCGAAATTTGCGCCGACACCACGCAGACCGACTGCCAGCCTGTCCTGCGCATCTACGACAACACCACCGGCACCGCCAAGGCCGTTGTCGCGCAGCAAAACGGGTTGAATGTGTATGAACTGGCCTACGGCTACACTGACAACGTGCTGATCGAAGGCGAAAACTTCTTCTCGCCGAACGTCTGGATCAGCGACCCGACCATCCGCTAACCACATCTGCTCCTATAGGGCGCACACACTGCGCCCTTCCACCACAAATCAAAAGACCACCTGCATAGAGGTGGTCTTTTTGTTCAGGCAGGCTGATGATTGTGGGAAAATCGTTCCTGATAAAAACGGATGCAATGTTGACGGTTGATCATTAAATCCGGTAAGAGGATACCAACGGACAGCACGTCCCACGGGAGGCTTCGCACTATGCTGTCCCTACGAAGTAAATATTGTGTAGGGACGAGATACATCTCGTTTGTCTTACACCTGATTACCGAATCATTTCACCAACCGTCAATATCGCGTCCCTATAGCAAATTAAACCCACATCCTCGCGTTATCGTAGGGATAAGGCCATGCCTCGCTCATTGGCTAACAACAAACTGTAGATAATCCTGTGAATCAAAAAGACCACCTGTGTGAAGGTGATCTTTTTTGTGGTGCATGTTCCCCTAATAGTCACGTAGGGATTTACCAGCGGCAAATCCCTAGCTGATTACCCGCTAAATTAGCAAGGAGCAGTGGTCGGAACCAAGGTCGGGGTCTTGGTCGGTGTCACGGTGGCGGTACCATCCAGCTTCGGGGTTGCGGTAGGACGCGGGGTCTTGGTCGGTGCCACGGTGGCCGTACCGTCCAGCTTCGGGGTTGCGGTAGGACGCGGAGTCGGGGTTGCCGACGGGCAAGCGGTCACTTCGGCAGTGGCTTCCTCGGTTGCTTCTTCAGTCGCCTCAACAACGACTTCTTCGGTCGCTTCTTCGGTTACTTCCACAGTGGCTTCTTTAGTCGGAACTTTGGTCGGCTCGACAGTAGCTTCAACAGTTGCTTCTTCGGTTACTTCTACTGTAGCTTCTTCGGTCGCCTCAATAGTTGCTTCTTCGGTCGCTTCAACCACTTCGCGGGTGGCTTCGGCTGTGACTTCGATTACTTCAGCAGCTTCGGTGGCTTCCGCAGTGGCTTCTGTCGTCGCCTCAACGGTCGCCTCGACTGTGGCTTCTGTCGTCGCTTCCTCGGTCGCCTCAACTGTGGCTTCGACGGTCGATTCTTCAGTCGCCTCAACGGTAGCTTCGGCAGTGGCTTCCTCGGTCGCCTCGACAGTGGGGGCGGTGGTTGCCGGAGCGCGGGTAGCGGTCGGCGTGGCGGTCGGGGTACACGCAATCAACGCGACCATCGCCAAACTTATCGCTATGACGAATAGAACTCTAGACGAATATTTGCTCACCATGATTTTTCTCCAACGGATTATAGGTTGTCAGGCTGCCCCCTTAGTAGGAGCAACCCGATTATAGAGAAATCCATCACAAATACCTAAGGAAAAGAGGACAATTATTTATGAGAAGATGTATAAAAAAGTCACAAACCCTCGGTCAGAATTATGAGACCCACATGAGTAGTTTTTCCCGCCTGTTTCCCGTGAATTTTCGGCTGTGGTTTTGGAGGGTTTTTGCAGACGAATCACAAAAGGGGGTTGCTAATCGTCTTCTTTTACAGAACCGAAAAATGGAATGGGCAGAATCACTACCAATTTAAGGAGACGATCATGAAATACACCCGTATTGTGGTACTCGGCGGGGGTTACAGCGGCATGATGGCTGCGCGGCGATTGGCGCACAACTTGCGTGGGCAGCCGGTAGAGATCACGCTGGTGAATACCGCGCCGCATTTCGTCCAGCGTGTGCGCTTACATGAGCTAGCCGCTGACCGAAGCCCACTGCGCTTCTCGATGCACGATGTCTTACAGCCCAACGGCATTACCTTCATGCAGGGTTTGGTGACAGCGCTTGACCCGCAAACCCGTGCGCTCACCGTCAAAACAGCCGCTGGCGATCAATCGCTCGGCTACGACTATCTGATCTACGCGCTCGGCAGTTCTGTCGATATGTCGGTACTCCCCGGTTTGCGCGAACATGCACTTTCGCTGGCTTCGGAAGCAACCGCTGCCCAACTGCGCGATCAACTCCCCTCACTGGCTCAAACAGGCGGTCGGCTGTTGATTTGTGGCGGCGGCTTAACCGGCATCGAGGCTGCGACCGAATTTGCCGAAACCTACCCCGACCTCAAGGTGACGCTGCTCACCCGCGATGAATTTGGCGCACAACTCTCCCTGAAAGGCCGCACCTATGTCCGCCAAACCTTCCAGCTCCTCGGCATCGAAATCCGCGATAAAACCGTCATTCACGCTATCACCGCCGATGCAGTCGAATACGATAGTGGCAGCCTTGCTTATGATGCCTGTTTGTGGGCGGGTTCGTTCAGCGTACCGACGTTAGCGCGAGAGGCAGGTCTCAAGGTCAACACGGGCGGGCAAATCATCACCGACGACCACCTGCGTTCGGTAACGGACAGTCATATCTACGCCATCGGGGATGCGGCTGATGTCAGCGCGGCAATTGGCACGCCGATCCGCATGGCCTGTGCCACCGCCCTGCCAATGGGTATGCATGTCGCTAATGAGTTGGCTGACCGCTTGAATGGACGCGAACACCGCCCGTACGAGTTCATGTACTACTTCCGCTGCATCAGCCTCGGTCGTAAAGCCGGACTGATACAGTTCGTCGATGCGAACGACCAGCCCAAAGAAACCATCATGACGGGACGTGCAGGTGCGGCCTTCAAAGAATTCATCTGCCGCTACACCACATGGCAGGTGCGCCACCCGCGCTGGACATTCCTGCCGCGCCGTCCTGCTGCCGACCGTGCCGCCCACAAAGCTTCACAAGTGGTTGGTGTGCGATAATTATGTGTTGTAGGGATTTGCCGGCGGCAAATCCCTACAGACCGATTGTTTTATAGCATCCCGGATAGTGGTTGCAAAGTAAGTGATAAATGTGGTTTGGTGGCGCGGACGTAGCACGCTACGTCCCTACAATGTGCATCTGAAATTTACTTGGAGCAAATAGCATCACTTACCAGATAATCTCTACCACATCCCGCCTTGGTCGGGTAATTGAACACAGTTTAACGAGGCCATTTGATGACCGTTGACCCACAGTTGTTTGAACAATATCGCTACCTGCTGTTCTCGATTGCCTACCGCATGTTGGGCAGCGCGATGGAAGCCGAGGATATGGTGCAGGAGGCATTCTTGCGCTACCAGAACGCCCACGATAAGGCTATCCAGTCACCAAAAGCCTACCTGACGACCATCGTCACCCGCCTATGCCTCGACCAGTTGAAGTCCGCCAAAACGCAGCGCGAAGAATACGTCGGCACATGGCTGCCGGAACCGATTTTCACCGCGCAAGCCGCCAGCATAGAGGGACAGGAAATGGAAAGCGAAAGTATCTCGATGGCCTTTATGGTGCTGCTCGAAAGCCTATCACCTGTCGAGCGGGCGGTGTTCCTGCTGCGCGAGGTGTTCGATTACGACTACGCCGCGATTGCCGGTATCGTCAACAAAAGCGAGGCCAACTGCCGCCGCTACTATCACCTTGCCAAAGGGTATCTTATCGAACGCCGCCCACGCTTCGAGCCTGCCTCCGGTGAGCAGTTCAAGCTGGTTGAGCGGTTTATGCACGCCATTGTCGAAGGTGATCTGGACGGCCTGACGAACGTGCTAGCCGAGGACATCACAGTATACGGCGACGGTGGTGGCAAAGCACCGGCTGCACGTCACCCGATTCAAGGGCGCGAGGCGGTTACGCGCTTCCTTGTGGGGCTAAAGAAGCTCATTCCTGACGATATTCATGCCGAGCTGCATAACGTCAATGGGGCGCTGTCGTTCGTGTTCTGGTACGGCGTCAAGCTGTCGTTGGTCATGAACCTGACGATTGTGGGCGACCGCATTACCACCATTCATAACATCCTCAACCCCGACAAGCTGGTTTACCTGAACCAAAGTCCCCCGCCGGAGGATGGTGTCGAACTACCAGCGGGGAGTTAAAGCGGTTCTAAAGGTTGAGATTCCGTTTCGCGGCGAGAACTGCATCGTGGTAACTAGTCTCCCGACCCTTCGCAACCTCAAACACAATGTTGTTTAAGGACGAGAACAACAGATACAAACGAACTCGCGCCTCAAAGTTGGTCATATCTAAAGTGGGATGTTCCTTATTGAAGTCGTAGTACGCCGCGACCATATCCACACGGCTTTCCCAGAAGGCGCACCACGCGAGGTCGAGCAGGAAGTCGCCGTACATCGCCTCGGACCAATCGATAACACCTTCAATCCGGTTATCAAGCGCAAAGATATTCGTTCGCCCAAAGTCGCCATGCAGAAAATAGCGGTCGGCAGGGATGTACTGCACCAGTGCATCAAATTCGACTTTCAGCGTTTTGGCGAAACCGATGTCGAAAAAGGGATGCTGTGCTGCCCACTTCTCCCACTTATCAACATGGATAAACCGCCGAAGCTGCGCTTCAAACGACTCAAACGCACCGTTTTGGTCAAGTCCCCAAACGCCAAATCCTTTACCTTTGACGGGCTGTGTGTGCATGGTGTTCATGGTCGCAAAGAGGTTCGGTAAAACCGCCTCTATCTGTTCTCCATCCAACTTATGAAGCTGTAGACCATTATAAGACTCGGTGATGCTGTAGTGGAACGAGTCATATATTCCAGTGTCGATGATTTTAGGTGTGGGAACAGCGGCGTACTCCGCGTGAACAATCGCTTCTTTTTTGAAGCCCTCATCCGTAAAAGAGTTGAACCGGATTACGAATTTCTTGCCAACATTTTCAAACGTGTAGGCTTGCGAGAATTCACCCGAATTGATGACTTCCAGCTTGTCGATAGGCTGCTTAAAATGCGTGTCGAGAAACCGCTGTACCTGATGCTTATGGATTTGTGTTTTGGACACTTCCTATCACTTCCCCCAATATCCGCACGGCCTTGTCGATGTCCTCCAGCGCAGCAAAGCTGTATGTCAACCGCAAGTGGTTGGGGTACGCTTCCGGCTGCGTGAAGAATCCCTCACCGGATGCCACCAGAACGCCGCGTTCTGCCGCCGTGCGCTTGATGGCCGCACCATTCATCCCTTCCGGCAGCGTCAACCACACGAAGAAACCACCGAGGGGATGCGTCCATGTCACTTCTGGCGGCATATAACGGTCGAGCGCCACCAGCAGGGCATCCCGCCGTGCGCGGTATAACTGGCGAATATGCTCAAGATGGCTGTCCCAAGAACCAGCCTTACAATATGCCGCGACGAACTGTGCCGCCAGTGGGCTTGCCCCGCCACCCATTTGCGTTGTGCCGCAGTCCACAAAACGCTGTACCCGTTGGGGGGAAGTGACCATCCAGCCGACACGCAAACCGGGGGCAATCGTTTTCGACACACTGCCGATTTGAATGACCTGTTCGCTACCCGCCAACGCTAGATAACTTGGCGGCACGGCAGCTTCGAAGGCCAGATCGCGGTACACATCATCTTCCACGATCAGCAATCCGTACTCACGCGCCAACGTGATAATCGCTTTCCGCCGCGCCGCGCTGGTGGTGATGCCGGTCGGATTGTGGAAGTTAGGAATAGTGTACAGCAGCGGCACACGAACATTTTCTGCCCTCAACCGCTTCAACAAGGTTTCAAGTTCACTGGCGATCATGCCCTCAGCATCCATCAGCACACTGTACAGCGCTACCCTGTGGTCGCGCAAAACATGCATCGAGTCCATATACGACGGCGCTTCCACAATCACCGCGTCCCCCGGCTGTGTGTACAACCGCGCAATCATATCGGTCGCGTTGGTCGAACCGGCGGTAATAACGACATTTTCCATGCCAAGCGCGAGGTGTTGTTCGCGATTAATTCGTTCCACAAGGTAGGCGATCAAATCCATGCTGCCCTGCTCGTTTCCATAGGCCAGCGCATGTGCAGCTTGCGGCGAAGCCATCACCCGCTGCACCGCTTCTTGGAAGTCGGGCGTACCTAATGTCGCGGGGTCGGGATGCCCCAGCCGCAGTGAGATCGTTTCGGTGGTAACCCCTTGTGGCAGCGTTGAATTATTCATATTAGCTTCTATTCATTAATTCGCTAACGGGTGGATGCCTGAACTATGCCCACTTACGGCACATTTGGCAAATGGTTTGCATTCGACTGTCAACGGACGACTATTGGCTGGTAACTCACTAACTAAAAAGGCGACCCGTAGGCCGCCTTTTGCTTCTATGTCATCGTTCCGGTGAATTATTCGCCGTTCGGGGTGATTTCCACTTCGACAGGGGCATAATCCGCGCCGATGTAATCGGCTTCCGCATCGTCCGCCTTCAGCACTTCGAGCGCCGCTGCGGCGAGGTCGGTACGGTAAGCGCCTTCAGCCGGAGCTTCCTTGATAATGCCGTAGGTCGTCAAGATTTCTACCGACGAGTCCCACGCAGCTACATCCAAAGCACCGATGCCGGCTTCCGACGGCCAAATCAGCTTGTTGACTTCGTTCATCATCCATGCTTGGTGACCGGCGCCCAATGTCGAACCAGAGGCCAACACGTAGTCCACGCAGGTACCGGGGTTGTCACGGCAGAACGCCCAACCCTTGAAGCTGGCAGCGAGGAAGTTCGTCGCGGCTTCTTCATTGTTCGCCAACCATGTACCGTTCGCGAAGATCAAGTCTTCCAACAGCGGGGCACCGTCTACGTTCAGGTCGATGATGTTCAGGTCATCCAGTGTGTAAACGGGGAATTCACCGTCTTCACCCACGAATTCCAGAACCTGCGCCATTTCGTTGTATGTCATGGCGGCGGCGGCATCAATTTCCTTGTTCAAGAAAGCGTTCATGTCGAAAGGTTGGTTAAAGATCGTCACATCATCAGGATTTTCGGGGTCAATACCGTTCTTGACCAGCGACGCCTTCACGGGAATTTCGTTGCCAAAACCCCACACGCCGACGATCTTACCTTTCAGGTCAGCCCATGTCGTCAAACCGGCTTCTTTGAAAGTCACTTCACGCATACCGGAGCGCTGGTAAATCTGGGCGATGTGGACGACATCACCACCATTTTCGCGTGATGACAACAAGCTGCCGATCCAGTCCGTACCCAACTCTGCGCCGCCGCTGGCGACCACTTGCTGCGGGCCAATGTCCGGGCCGCCCGCCAGCAGTTCAACATCCAAACCCACATCTTCGTAATAACCTTCTTCAAGGGCGGCATAGTAACCGGCAAACTGCGCCTGCGTTGCCCACTTCAATTGAAACTTAATCGGTGTTAATTCTTGGGCGGCAACCGGAGCAACAGCTAACGCCATCGCCATTGCTGCCATCGCTAAAACGGGAACGACTTTACGAAGCATTGTATTTCTCCTTAAAACAATGACGGAACCCAACAGACCTCTAACTTATTCCTCGCGGAACGAGATATGCCACGGCATCATTCCCCGTTCCACCGCAGAAACCACCATATAGAAAAGAATGCCCAGCGCCGCAGCAACAATAATCGCCGCCCACGACTCAGGATACCGGAATAACTGGGCATCTTCACGGATGCGGTAGCCCAACCCACGGGTCGAGCCGCCGAAATATTCACTAACAATTGCGCCGATCATCGCAAGCGTTGTCGCAACTTTGAGCGCCGAAAAAATGAAGGGTAAAGCACTGGGCAGGCGCAGTTTGCTGAAGATCGCCACCTCGGTCGCCGCGTAGGAACGCATCAACTCTAACGAGCGATAATCCACCGAGTTCAGCCCTTTAACCGTGCTAATCATCGCAGGGAAGTATGTCAGCACTGCTACAATCGCCACCTTGGAAGCCGGATTCAGCGCACCGAACCATGTGTTGAAAATCGGCGCGAACGCGATAATCGGCACCGAGTTCGCTGCAATCGCCAATGGCATCAGCGCCTTGCTGAAGTTAGTAAAACGTGCCGAAACTAACCCCGTCAAGATACCAAGGCCGCAGCCCCACAGGAAACCCATGAGCGCGTTCTGAAACGTGTTCCAGCCGACCGTAATCAGTTGGTCGTACAGCGTCAGCAGCCGACCGATAATCACACTCGGCTTCGGCAGCAAGAACTGCTGTACGTTGAACACCGTGAGCAGCACTTCGAGCAGTACCAGCACCACAATCGCCACCAACAGCGGTGCGGTATTGCGGCGTACAGCCGCCGCGTACAGATGCAGCCGTTTCCACGGTGCCCAAATCACGATCACCGCGATCAACGCCGCATATTCCAGCAAGCTGCTAATCGTCAGCGCAGTTTCAATGCTCGCTATCGGCGATGTCTCGCTGATTTCAGCGTGATAAATATCTTGTGGCAAACCGATAATCACCGCTAGCAAATTGATCTTAAAGAAAATATCGATCAGCACATAAACCGTAAACACCACCAGTACACCGACTGCCGCCAGCTTGAACGTATCTTTCCGCAAATCCTTCCAGCGCCCCGCCGTCAGGTAAACGCACACCGCCAGCGCAATCGCCAGTACCGGTTGCAAGGACGGGTTGCGCCATGCCTGCCCGAATTGCAGTTCGAGCAGCAGCGGGTTTTGCAGGTGATGGGTGACGACGATTAGGAACAGCGTCACCAGTGCGACAAAATCTCGCCCTAAACGTTTCTCGCGGCCATCGTCCTTGATGTCATCAAAGGCCGAGGCCGATTTCATGGTCGCCGTTAACAGCGAGGTATTATTCGCCATTAGAATTCAACCCCGAAGCGCAGCGCGTTACGAACCCGCGTACTCAGGTGGAAAAAGTCGTCATGTTCGCGCGTGGCGGATGAGCGCGGCTGCGGCAGCGGAATGTCGATAATTTCCGAAAGCCGCCCCGGACGCGGCGACAGCACCACCACCTTGGTTGAGAGGTACACCGCCTCGGCGATGCTGTGGGTGACGAAGATCACCGTCATACCCTTGATCGACTTCCAGATGCGCAGCAGTTCATT
>JAPUDW010000178.1:0-1702 GCA_027492915.1 Bacteroidota bacterium
ACAGCCTGCGTTAGCCACATGTTGCCCATAATGTTGACCTCAATCGTCTTTTGCCACAGGCTGTCCTCGGCTTCGAGCAGCGTCCCGAAGTGTGGGTTGGTCGCCGCGTTGTTCACCAGAATATCGACCCGCCCAAACGCCTCAACCGCCGCCTGTACCAACCCTTGCAGTGCTTCCTTCTGGCCGTTGTGGGCGGCGATTGCCAGCGCCGTTCCACCCTTTTCGGTAATGCCCTGCGCCACCGCGTCCAGCCCTTCTTGCTTTCGACTGCTGATAACGACCGTCGCCCCCATCTCCGCATAGCGTTCCGCAATCGCCTGTCCGATCCCCCGTGACGCTCCCGTAACAATCGCCACCTTGCCCATTAAATCAAATAAGTTCGCCATGATTAACTCCCGTATAAAAAATTCAATCAAGTGGCTCTATTCTGACTGCTACCCGTCTGCCCCGCAAATCTGCTAGACTGAATAGCGATATCAATATGCGCTCTCCAAACGAAATTCCGTCGCGAGGATAAGCCTCCCCCGCAAGCGAGGGAGGTTTGGAGGGAGTTCTTACTAAAGACTGGAGACTTTCCTTGATCTACGACATCACCCGCCCCGTAACCCCCAACCTGCACGTCTGGCCGGGCGACACCAACTACAGTGTTCAACCACTCGTCAAAATTGCCGAGGGCGGTTCCGTCAACCTCGTAACGCTTAACATCAGCGCCCACACCGGCACACATGCTGATGCCTACTATCACTACGAAGCTGACGGTGCTCATCCTATCGACATGCCCCTCAACCAATATGTTGGCCGCGCGAAAGTCGTCACCGTCACCCGCCGCGATGGTGGTCTGCTGCCATCCGATTTCGCCCACGTTGATCTTACAGGTGCTGAACGCTTACTCATCCACAGCCACGTCAGTGACATGCCGGACGACCAATGGCCGGTTGAGTTCCCGTACCTCAGTGTTGATCTGATCGAATGGCTCTCCGGCTTGGGCATCGTCCTCATAGGACTGGATTCCCCTTCCGTAGACGACTTCAATAGTAAAGAATTGTTATGTCACCACGCCCTGAACCGGTATAGAATGGTCAATATAGAGACACTTCAATTACGGGGTGTGCCGGACGGGGATTATGAACTGGTCGCGCTGCCGCTCAAATTGGACTTAGCCTGTGCGTCACCAGTTCGGGCGATTTTGCGGTCATTGTAGGGAGAAAACAAGATGCAGGGAACATCGTTACTTCTATTCGCGGCCTTCGCGTTCGTTCTAGCAGGGATGTATCTGTCAATCCGCCGGAGCTGGTTTGCCCCCGGCCTGACCTCTGCTGTCGGCATCGGACTGAGTATCATCCTGATGGTGCTGGTATCCCTCGCCCAGAACAACCTGCCGATACAAGCGGTGGTTGTCGGCGTATTGTTGGGCGGCGCATTTAGTGTCATCACCCTCATCGCGGCGTGGTACTTCCATTCGCAGGAACTTCGCGCCAGCTACGTCAACTCGGAAACCACCTACGCCGAAACCTACCCGACCGACGAAACACCCACCTAATATCTACTTCTTGGGAATACTCGCCAATACGGGCAGTCCGGCTGCCTCCACCTGTTCCCGCCGATAAACGAACGGGTCAAGGTATTCCCACAAAAAAGCCAGCGCGACACCTGCCAGCAGCGCCAACCCAATGCGAATAAACGGCGCAAAGCGGTTTGCTAT
>JAPUDW010000178.1:1712-14929 GCA_027492915.1 Bacteroidota bacterium
TTGGCGGTGGTGCGGGGGCGATAACGGGGGCATCGAGGAAGGTTACCGCCGCAGGCTGCCCGCCCAACTGTGGGAAGTAATCCTGCGCCCGATTTTTAAGCACATCCATCGCCGCCTGTGTGACGCGTTCCAGAGCAGCCTCATCGCTGTAGCTCAAGATAAGCTGGCCGATACTGCGCTTATTATCCGCCGCGACACCTAGCGCTGCCGCATCAATGTCGCTCACCTGCTGACCAATTTCGTCTTTAAAAGTACCGCTGCGTACCCAATCCGCCAGCGCATTCACAGCAAGTTCCGAGGCCAACCACACATCCTGATAATCACCGTCGCGCGGTGCCACATTCGCCGCCGACTGCGAAGCGGTATATCGCAGGGTCACGGTAAAGCCGCCACTCGCTGTTGAGCGTTCCCGCAGCCATTGTGGAATCACAACCGCGCTCACGATCAACACAGGCACGACAACCAGCCACCAGCGCCGCAGTAGTACACGTAAAAACAAAATCAGTTCCATATTAGTCAGTTATCCACTTATTTGAACCTATTTTACACCAACTGCTTGATTGCCTTTAAACATCGCCCATTGGGTATCTACAAAGCTCGATATTTGCTCGTTAAACACCTTGGTGTCAAACTGCAACGCATGTTGGCGAACGACATCAGGATTATAGCGTGGAGCGTCAAAGCCCTGCATGATGTTCACCAGACTTTCGACCGTCAGTTCGCTAAACAACTCACCCGTTTTCCCCGGTATCACCGTATCCAATGCCCCGCCACCACCGTAGGCAATCACCGGACGACCCGCGGCTTCGGCTTGTACGGGCGTAATCCCGAAGTCCTCGAAGCCGGGGAATAAAAACGCCTTGCACCGCGCCATCAGCCTCGGCAGTTCCTCATCCGGCACGTAACCCAAGAATTCGACCGTCGGCCCTGCCATCGACTTCAGGCGTTCCATGTCCCGCCCCTTACCACCGATTTTGAGCTTAACGCCTAAACGGGTCGCCGCCTGTACCGCGAGGTCAATCCGTTTGTAGGGGATCAACCGCGAGACAATCAGGTAATAGTCCTCGACTTCGCTTTCCGGTGCGGGTTGAAAGCGGGTGGTATCGACAGGCGGAAAAATAATCACCGACTTACGATTATAGTAATTCTGGATGCGCTGCTGAATATCACTGGAGATGGCGATAAAGTGGTGAACGCGCTGGGCAGCCGCGTAATCCCAGCGCCGCAGTCCGGCCACCAAGGGGCGCAACGCTGCCAGCACAGACTTACCCAAGCCTTCTCGCGCCACGTAATTCTCAAGCTGCCACACGTAGCGTGTCGGGGCGAGGCAGTAGCAAATATGCAGTGTGTTATCACCGTGCTTAAAGCCGTGGCAGAAGCCGCTCTTATTACTCAGTACCACATCATATTCGGTGAGGTCGAGGCCGCCCCAGCCTAGCGGATACACTGGCAAATAGGGTTGATGATGCCTGTGTATACCCGGCAGCTTGTCTAGCCACAGCGTCCGAATATCCCACTGCTGGTAATGAGGGGGCATCAACTCCGGCGCATAGATGCTGGTATAAAGCGGCGACTGCGGATACAACTTCACCAGCGTATCCAACACATCCTCTGCCCCGCCGATCTGGTTCAGCCAGTCGTGAACAAGTGCTAGCTTCACACAGTTTCCCCAAACATTAAATCACGTACCGGCGCGAACGTCCGGCGGTGTTCTTTACTGGGGCCGTGTTCACGCAGGGCGGCCAAATGCCGCGCCGTACCATAACCCTTGTGATGGCTAAAGGCGTAATGCGGGATCGCAGCATCAAGCTGGCGCATATAATCGTCACGCGATACCTTTGCGAGAATACTAGCCGCCGCGATACTCAATGACAATGAATCGCCCCGCACCATACTGCGATATGGCACATGCGCGAGGTCATCCCATCTAATCGAGTCGAGCAGGAGAAAATCCGGTTGGATATGCAGGGCTTGCATGGCGCGGTTCATCGCCAACAGCGTTGCGGGAACAATGCCGTATTTATCAATCTCAAGGCTAGTTGCACTGCCAACCGCCCAACTGATCGCCGTTTGCTTAATACTTTCAGCGAGGCGTTCACGCTGACGCGGCGTCATCTGCTTACTGTCGCGCACACCTTCGAGTACGGTTTGCAGGTCGTCACGGTCGTGCGGTAGGCAAACCGCCCCCGCCGTAACTGGCCCTGCTAACGTGCCGCGTCCGACTTCATCGATGCCAACCACATAACGATAGCCGTTGATCCAACAACCGGCTTCATTTTGCAAACCAGCCGTTACACTAGCTCGTTTCACGTTTGGCATATACACCCCAGAACCAGTTTCGTCGAATCTGCCAAATTTCCACCAATAAATTCAGCGAATCACCAACCAGCCGCATCCGGCTGTCCGCATCAAAATACCATGTAATCGGCACCTGTTTAATCTTGTAACCGCGCTTCTTGGCAACAAACAGCAGTTCAATATCGAAGCCGATGCCAACCATCTGCTGCACAAGGAACAAGTCCTCGGCGGCTGCGCGGCTGAACATCTTAAAACCACATTGAGTATCTTCGAATCCGTTGACAGCCGTCAGCTTGATAATCAGATTATTCACACGCCCGATGAAGTGCCGCAGCGCCGGTTCGCCCACACGGTTCGCACCTTTGCCCTCGCGGCTGGCGATAATAATATCCGCATCACCGATTTGCGGCGGCAAAAATTGAGGCAAGTCCTCAATCCGCATCGAAAGGTCAGCATCGCAAATAAAGCGAAAGTCACCCTTCGCCACCAGCATTCCCTCTTTAACAGCCAGCCCTTTCCCACGAACCGCTGCTTCGATCACCCGTACATAGGGATGTGCTGCCGCGAATTCTTGTGAGACTTGAACTGTGCGGTCAGTACTACCATTCTCGACGATAATCACTTCCGCTTCATACGGCTGTGTCTTGAGAAAAGCATCAATTTGTTCGAGGCTGGGGGGTAAACGAAACTCTTCATTGTGCGCTGGGATAACAATCGACAGCAGCGGCGGTTTTTGTGCGTTCAATTCAATCGTATTCCTTAACAATGCGCGATACTAGCCAGCCATTAGGACTGCGGCGGCCAAAGCATCGCCTCTATTTGCTCAACCGACACCGTACGAGCGGCCTGAATAGCACGTCGTTTACGCCATACACGCGGCATTTGCCATAACCCTGCCCACATACCGCGTAACCGTGCCCGTGCAGCCTTCCCACGCCATGCACGCAGGGCTTCCAACGCCAACTTAGCCTGCGCCCGCAGTACCTTAAAGCCATACTTGCGCCACAACGCAGTGGGATAGTCTTTGACAAGCACGAAAATCAGGTTGCGCCCGTCATAATAACTGGCGGTTACACCACCACCGGTAGCCGACAAATGATGGTACACGATGGCTTTAGGTGTGTAAAGACAGCGCCAGCCGCTCAACTGCGCCCGCCATGCTAAATCCATATCTTCCAGCGAGAAAAAGAAGTCGTCGTCCAGAATGCCGATCTGGTCGAGCATCGTCTTGCGGTAAGCCGAGGAGCCACCACAGGCGCTAAACACATACTCTTCCTTGTCGAATTGACCTGCATCCTGCTGCCACACGCCGCGATTGCCGGCTCGTCCATCCACCGTGAAGTAGTCGCCTGCGGTGTGGAGTTGGTCGCGTTTGTCAAACAGCAGCATTTTACTGGCGACAATCCCGATTTCGGTATGTCGTGTAAACGCCTCGACCACCGCAGTCGCCCACCCCTCATCCACTTCGGTGTCGTTGTTCAGCAGCGCGATAAAATCACCGGTCGCCGCTTTGATACCGGCATTACACGCACCCGTAAACCCACGATTTTCCGACAATTGTACCAACTTCACCTGCGGATATTTCTCCGAGAGCAGTGCTTGCGAATGGTCAGTCGAAGCGTTGTCGGCAACGATCACTTCGATAGAGGCATACGTTTGACGATTGAGCGCATCCAAGCAGGTAGGCAAAAACTTCCCACCATTCCAATTGGGAATGATGATGGACAATAGTGCCGGGTGGTGGGTAATAGGTACAGAGTTTTCCAATTCCAGCGTACTCTAATCTGTGAAGCAGAGGCGAGATTTCAGGTTCACTTCAGCAAACCTTCTTGCGTCAGGAAAGCATCGACAGCCTCCTGCCACGGGCGCAGCGTAATGCCGATATGCTTACCAGCCAAGTTACTCATAGTGGCGTAATGCGGCGGCGCAGAAGCACGCGGCCAATCGGCCAATACAATTTTCTCAATCGGTACGTCAGCTTGACCGAGCCGATCTAAAAAGTAGCGGGCAAATTCCCAGCGCGAACAACCACCTTCGTTCACCATATGATAGATACCAAAACGTTCGGTTTCTACCAACTGACCAATCGCTTCCGCAAGATCCTCATTGTAAGTCGGGTTTGCCACCTCATCGGTCACGATGCGAAGCTGTTTACCGGCTGCCGCATTGTTCAGCACGGCCTGAATAAAGTTCTTGCCGCCGTGAGCGAACAACCATGAAGTCCGCACGATGTAGTGACGTGGATTGATGTTGACCAGCGCCCGTTCGCCTACCCATTTGCTGTAGCCGTAGGGGTTAATCGGGTTGGTCACGTCATATTCGCGATAGGGTCGGCTGCTGTTCCCGTCGAACACTTCGTTACTGCTGACATACATAACCGCTGCACCGATATTGGCGGCGGCTAGCGCCACATGCTGCGTGCCGAAACCATTAATCGCGATAGCTTTTTCGGGGTCTTTCGCGCAGCCATCTACATCCGTCCATGCGGCGGGGTGAATAACCACATCGGGCTTCACATCAGCAATTAACGCCCGTGTCGCGTCGAAGTCACCAATATCGATGCGCGTTACATTATCGCCCACAATATCCGCGCCGCTGACCTCATGACCGCGTTCAGCCAGTGACGTCAGCAGTTTGCCGCCTAACCGACCAGCCGCCCCCGTGACCAAAATCCTCATGGTTAATGTGTACTCCAGTAGTCAAAGACAAGTTGTAAATCGGCTTCCCACATCGCTCTGGGGTCAACGCTGCCCTCGGCATCCGGTCGCTCACCCGCGATGCGGAAGTAACCCGCCCCCGGTATACCACTCTGCTTACCGACCACCACCGCTGGCAAGATCGGGCGACTGGCCTCGTGTTCAATCGCGCCAATTTCATCCAGCAGCCGGACGATCTGCGGCGAATGATAGTGCAAGTAGGCGGTTTTCAGTTCCGCGCAGAGTTCCGAGTAGGTAATCAACTGCCCACGCCGCGCCGTTTCAATCATCAACTGGCGCATCTCATCACGCAGCGCTGTCCATGGGGCTTCGGCAAGTGGTTTGCGGGTCATATTAGCGCATCACAAAGGTAATGGATTGGGCATCAATCCGAATATCTGACAAGTTATAGATGCCACCACTGGCATTCAAGCTGGCTTGCAGCAAGAGTTCATTGGCTTTATTCGCGACTTCTTGGACACGCTGCCCTAATTCACCCGACGGCAGCCCATAAAGCGTGCCGCCCATGTCCACACCAGCAATCGCAAACTGGCGGTGTGAGGCATCTAAACGCAGCACGACACCAATCGTTTGCTGTAAGCCTAATTCCGGCACATTGACATCGGCGTAGATGACCCCGCCATTAGGCTGTAAGTCAATCCGCACATTCTTGTACTGGGGGTCGCTGTTGGAGCAAAACGTTGTCCGCTGTATACACAGGTTCATAATGTCGGTTTCGGAGAAGGAAACGGCTGCCGCAGCACTGCCGTCCAGCGTGCCGGTTTGCACATTGTTGGCCGGAACAGACTGCGCACCAGAACTGCCGAGATTGACCGTTACTTCCGAAGGGGTTGTCGGGTTTTCAAGCTGGACAACGGGTGAGGTTGTTTGCCCCGCAAATACCTGCATGGTGCTGCCTTGCGGGGTGAAACCCGCGACCATCAAGGCAAGGTTGGGCATCCGGAAAAAGACGATCACGGCGCCGATACCGAGTACCATCACGATCACAACGGCACCGATTAAGCAGCCGCATAGTCCAAGTGGTATTCCACCACGGCGAGAAGAACGTTGTACGCGCAAATCCACCTCTATACATCACTTAATGCTTTGCACATTGTACATGAGGACGATAGGTTTTCAACCGCCCGAAGTCGCTAGTGCGATTGAATAGAGGTAACATTAGGCGAAGGTTGGAGGTGACAGCCATGAAATCAACCGCCATATTTTTGGTGTTTTCCCTATTGATGACAGCCGGTACAGCAATCGCTCAAGATGCCACACCGCAAACAGGTTCCAGCGGGGTTGGTGACCCATACTTCCCGAACATCGGTAACGGAGGCTACGACACCGAACACTATACGATCAACTTGTCGTGGAATGACCAGACCAACGAGATCACAGGCTCGACCACGATCCTCGCAAAAGCGAACCTCGCACTAGCAACATTCAACCTAGACTTTCTCGGTTTTGAAATCGAACATGTTTTGGTGGACGGTGAGGCTGCGGCTTATAGGCGTGAGGAGCGCGAACTGGAAATCACACCAGAGAACCCGCTGCGCCAAGATGAAACCTTTGAGGTTATCGTCAGTTACAGCGGCGTACCGGGTGAGGGTGTAAAAGACTTTTATGATGTATTCGCGCGTGGCTGGATGCGCTACCCAACCGGTGTTTATGTTGCTAGCGAACCAGACGGTGCGGCTTACTGGTATCCAGTAAATGACCACCCGCTCGACAAAGCCAGTTACACATTCATTATCAGGGTGCCGGATGCTTACACAGCAGCAGCTAACGGTCAACTGGTCAGTGTTGTCGATAACCCCGACCCTACCACGACATTTACGTGGGAGGCGTGGGACGAGATGGCGAGTTACCTCGCAACCGTGAATATTGCTGAATTTATCCAGCACACGGCTGTCGGGCCGCATGACCTTCCCATCCGATTCTACTTTCCGGTTAATGAGGCGGAACAACTGATCCGCACCTTTTCGACGTTTCCAGAGATCATTACTTTTTACGAGAGCTTTCTCGGTGAATATCCCTTTCAGACCGCCGGAGCCGTGGTGGCAGATACACGTTTGAGTTTCGCGCTAGAAACCCAAACCCTGATCCTGTTCGGCAAGGATATTGCGGTTGGGCGCACGGGCGCGGAAGAAGTAATTGCTCATGAGTTAGGGCATGAATGGTTCGGTAATAGTGTGAGCGTCACCCAATGGAAAGACATCTGGCTAAACGAAGGTTTCGCCACCTATATGAGCATGTTATGGGTGGAACATTCACGCGGGCAAGCCGCTATGCTGCGCGAGATGAACACCTATTACACCATTATCGCAGCCCAAACCCGACAAAACACAGCCCCTGCCAACCCGCCGCAGGATGACCTGTTTAACGATGGGGTTTACCTACGTGGGGCGTGGGCGCTTCATACGCTGCGGTTAACCGTAGGGGATCAAGTTTTTTTCGACATCTTGCGAGCATATTACGACCGCTTTAAATACAGCAACGCAACCACGACTGATTTCATTAGCATCGCATCTGAGGTAAGCGGGCAAGACCTGAGTGACCTACTTCACGCATGGTTATTTGATGAGCGCGTACCGGCTAAACCAAAATCCCAATTTAAACCGTGATTATAGCGATTATTATCCAGTTATAGCAGTTGCATATTTTGCATATTTCCTGCCGAAATGGCAGGCGGGACGCTCGCGTGTATCCGCCGAATTGTCATTTTATGTCGGCGGGAGTTTCGCTCAGATTCGCTGAATTGGCGCAACTTCGGCAGAATGCTCCCGTATGGCTGCCGCGTCGTAATTGGCAGTGCTGTCGCTGCGGATTTGAGGGAAGAAGCCGCCGAAAATGCGAAAGTAGCGCGAGTCGGATTAATCCACCCCCCACCCCCTGCATTGTGAATGCATAGTTGTGTGTATTCATGAGCAACATTTACCCTATGACCGCCACCTCTTATATTATAGCACAAAATTTCTGTTTTGAGCGTTAGAATAGACAAACTTTTGTGCAGGTTAACTCCATTTACCCTACCCTTTGTCGGTGATAAAATGTAATCAGCAATTACAGGAGCGAAACTGTGCAATTTGTGTACTATTCCGAGAAAACTGTTTCACAATGTATGCTGGCACTTAATGAACGTTTGCACCAGAAAAGTGGCAAGTTTAACGGCTGGGTGGAGAAGAACGGACGCTTTTCGTTGAGCGTGACAACGACCGTGCTGCGGCGCTTCAGCCGGACGACGCAACTGAGCGCGAAGGTTGAAAAGGAAAATGGCGTGACGGTGGTACGAGGGTTTGTATCCGACGGAGCTGACCCACGCAACCGCTACCTCATTTATGCAATTCTGCTGGGTGTCGGAGCGGTACTGGCAGTGGCGGGGTTCTTGCTGCCGGGTTTACTGGCAATCGCGGCCATTTTACCGCTCAACATTCCGCTTGAAGGCGATTACATCAACAGCCAAACATTGACGGGCGAGGTGCAGCGCACGCTAAAAGCAAAGGCTACGCTGCCAGCCGCACTACGTAAACCGGCAAAGGCCGAAAAGAAAGAACCTTCACGGTCGGCTTCCAGCGGGAAAACATACCGATAGGACGCAAAACTAGAACTCAAAGACCTTTTGGACATGGGGTTTGCCATATTCCGCGCCGCCAGTCAACACCAGCAGGTTATCACGGATATGGACGCTGCCCTGCCCATGCGAATGCCCACACAGAACCGTAAGCTGACGATCAGGATGTTTTGCCATAATTTCGAGCATGGCCTCACCCGCCGCCTGACATACAAAATGCGGCAGCCAATCATGATCGGAAATACCGCCTTCATGCCAGCAGGCTTCGCGGAAGGGCGGCACATGCGTGACCAAGACCACATGGGGATAGGTGGCGAGCGCGGTAGGCAGCCATTTGCGGATGTATGCGGCGGCATCATCGCCGAGTTGATTGAGTAATTTTAGGCGGCGCGGTTTATCCAGCCCGACAAAATCCCGAATAGCAACATAGTCGTTCAACAGCACACCAGACGAATCGTAATCACCGGCACGGCCATCCGCCCACCCTTCATGCCCGATAAGGCCGACATCCGGTGCAAGTTCAACAACGCCGCTGATTGTCAACCAATGGAGACGATCTGACTGACGAATCACGCCCTCAACGAGTGAGCGAACATCCGTGAATGACGCGCTGTAGTAGTCGTGGTTGCCCAAGACAAAATACAATGGATAGGGTAAGCGAGACTGCAACTGCTGTAGATACCACTGCAAGCGGGGAGCCTCGCCAATATCGCCAGAAATTAAGATGCAGTCCGGTTTAGCAGCGTTGATGAGCTGGTAGAATTTTTCGAGTTGTACGGGTCGTAGGAAGTTGAGATGAATGTCACTCAGCCAAGCAGCGCGAGTCATAGTCCTTGTTCTGCCCTCAAGCGCTTCAGGAATGCCGCGCAGCCTTTGGTCACAAGATCATAAGTGCGGTCGTACTGACCGTCATACCACGGGTCAGGAACTTCTTCGTAGGTAACAGTGCCAGAGGCGAAGGCATCACTCAAGAATAAGGCGATTTTGGATTTACTATCGCCCGCACGACGCTGGAGATAGCTCATGTGACCACGATCCATCGCCAGTAAATAGTCAAACTGCTGGCTGTCGGCAAGCGTGATCTGGCGGGCGGGGCGCAGCGGATCATGCGATATGTTATGCTTGCGAAGGACGCTGACGGTGCCATTGTGGACAGTGTTCCCAACTTCTTCAGAGCTAATGCCAGCGGAATCGACAGATATTTTGTCGCTTAATCCGGCTTCTTCGATCATCGCTTTAAGCACATATTCCGCCATTGGCGAACGGCAAATGTTGCCAGTACAAACCATCAAGACTTTAATCATGCGTATCCTCGACCTCCTTTTGCATGTAACACAAACCTACTAATGAAGGCGACCGATACCACGTATGGGCTAAGACGGTCAGGTTGTTCAGACTATCACGCAGGGCGTTGCAAAACACTGCATCTGACATTTCTAAGGCCAGTTGAGCCACCGAGTCGATATGTTCAGGCTCGGCCTTCAGCAGCAGCGGCCAGAAATCCTCGGCAACGACGTAAGTGGATGGCGAACCGGGTTCTTCGGGATTGTAACGATCATCCAAGCCGCGAATTTCATCAGTGATATTCAGCGGTATCCATTCAGGCGAACCTTCGGCAGGTAAGTTGGAAAAATCCAAGCGGTTAGCCGTTTCAAAACCACGCACCCGCGCCAGAAGCCCCAAGGCGGCGGCGGTATGCTCGACCGTTTGCTTAAAATTTGCGATCAGGTAGCAGTTATATACGGACAAGAACAGCGAGGCGCGTTTATCCATAGGTGGCACTTCGGGGTACATTTCCAGCAGGTATTCATCAGAAAGATCGCCAAGAGGCACACGACCGGGGTCATTCAGGGCGGGGTTCGGGCGGCGTGCAAGCCACGCGGGCGACCGTTTGAGGCGCGAGAGACGCGGGAGCAAATCTTCGATGCTGAAGTTTTCGGTGATTGCATAGAGGGAGGAACGGTCTTCGAGGCGGGTGAAGGCTGTTACAACCGGTCGTCTGCTCCAGATTTCTTGCAACTGAAGCAGATCGACCACATCCAAACTAATCCGCATCATTAAGCCTCTGCCGCGACAGGACGCGCAATCTTGACATTACGCTCGCCCAAATCGGCCAAGGCAGCGAAGGCATATTCGCGTACATCTTCACTTTGCTCGACCATTAGTAACTCGACTAAAGGCCGAATAGCACGGCTATCCTGACTCCAACCAAGGGCGCGTGACACGTAGCGGCGCACATAGCCATCGGTGTCTTTCAACCCCTCGATTAAGCCCTCAATAGCTGATTTATCGACCACCCAGCACAAAGCGCGGGCAGCATAGCGGCGAACAAACTGGTTTTCGTCGTTCAGGGCGACCAACAGCGGCTGCACAGCATCATGTCCGCCGACCCAACCGAGCGCAGTAGCAGCATGGACGCGCACATCGCTGTTCTCATCCATCAAAAGGGCAATTAGTGGATCAACCGCTTTGTCACCAAATTGAATAAATTCCATCACGACGGATTTACGAACCGCAGGATCAGGATCAATCAACTGCTCTTGCAACTTGCGAAAGTCTGACGTGTGGCGGGAAATAGCGCCGGTTTGCCCGCTGCTCTGCGCACGTAAGGTGAGGGCGCGGTTCAGGTAATGCTGGGCGTTCTTGTAATTTTTATCAATCGACAGGATGCGCTGAAGGTCGTTAATGACCTGCACCAGATTGGGATTGTCGCTCAACATCTCACGCATACAGCGGAAGTATAACTGCTCGATTTCAACCACCAGTGAACGGGCGATGTTACTCTCGCGGCGCGGCTTAAACCAGCCGAAGATGCGATCTAGCAGGATGACGATGATTAGCACAAAGATCAGCAGTTGTAAGGGTCGGGTCACAACATGATCCGGCACTAATAACGTGGCCGTGACCGCTGCCCCAACCGTCAATATGAATATGATATTTAGTAATCGACGCATACCCTCTCCGAACAGGTAAAACTAGGAACCGGTTGCGGCTGAATCATCATGGTCGTCGAGTATTACAACTTCGTCATCCGCCAAGGGTTCATCGGCCTGATCAACCGCATCACGCAGCTCTTGAGTCAGGTCAGCATCCACAGGCAGTGTTTCATTAGTCGGAGGCAGCGACTCCGGGGTGGCAGACGATTCATGACCAACCATCGTAATCTTACCGTCGATGAAGGCACCTTCTTCGGTGGTGAGGGCGGTGGCACGGATGTCTCCCCAAACGCGACCCGTGCGAAGTACCTGCACTTTTTTGCCGGAGATATTACCACGCACGGCACCCGCAACCGAAATATTACGGGCGTTGATGTCGGCTTTTATTTTGGCGGTTTCGCCCACCAGAATATTGCCATTAATTTCGAGCTTGCCGCTAAAAGTGCCATCCAAGCGAACGTTAGCGTTACTTTGCAGCGTTCCTTCTAAGACACTGTTGGGGCCGAGGACGCTATCGAAGCCGATTGCGGGCTGCGGCAGGGCGGGTTTGCTCAAGGGTGCGGGTTCAACAGCAGGCGGTGCGGTCGGCTCGACCTGACGGCGGTTTCCAAAAAATGACATGTCGCGACTCCATATGACTGCGCGGATCTGGAGAATTATCTTATCTTACACTATACAGCGAGTCTGGTGGTGATTCAACCACATGACATTTAAGAAAGTGGCTCTATCGTGGATATTTTCACAAAATGCACTACTTTGTGTTATCATTTCGGTGTAAACTCATCTTTGGAATAGAGCAACATCGCCATCTCGCTTGTGTTCATGCGCATCATTCATACACATTTGTAGAGGCAACCAAAACCTTCCCCATACACAGCCCTTACGAAAATCACCACTTAACCAGTCATTGAGGATATTTCGCATTCCATGAACGCTTCACGCACGGTTGCCATGACTTCGAGCAAAGAAAAAGCAAACTTTCATCATCTTGTTATGGATATTGTGTGGTTCGGTCTCGCTATTTCTTCTATTGACCGCTTTCGTGAAGTGTATGCGATCCGGCTCGGTGCGGATACCACGGCGCTTACGTTATTGGCCTCGCTGCCAGCGCTGGTGCTGTTCCTTACATCGTCGGTGGCAACCCACTGGTTGAAGCGCTACAACAGCTCGCGAGAAGCGATTCGCATCCCCGGCATCATCTTTCGGTTAGCATTCATTCTGCCCGTGTTTACCGCGTTTTTACCACCAGACCTGCGCCTACCGTGGTTGATTTTATCGGTGTTGGGGCCAGCCATCGGACAAGGGATTTCTGCTGTTGGTTTCATCGTCATGTTCCGCGAGGCCATTTCAGGGGCGCGTGTGCCGGCACTGCACACACGGCGAACGCTGGTGTTGAACATCACCGTTGCGATTAGCGGATTGGTGATGGGCTTCTGGCTGGAAAAAGCACCCTTCCCCATGAACTATCAGGTTGTGTTCATCACCGGCTTTTTGCTATCGCTGATTAGCTGGTGGCACGTCACCAAAGTCGAAGTGCTGCCAGAGTTGGTCACACCGCGCGTGACGGAGCCGACACAACGCGTGAACCCTTGGCGTTATCCTTCGTTTCAACTGGTGGCCTTCATCATTGTGCTGTGTTTCATGACCTTTACCGCCATCAAACCGCTGCTTTCCCTTTACATGGTCAACAGCCTACATGCGGACGAATGGTTT
>JAPUDW010000179.1 GCA_027492915.1 Bacteroidota bacterium
ACGCTGTTCCGCATTTAAATACGCCATAATATGCTCTCCTCATAGGTACATTGTTATCGAAAGGTCAGCCCTTCCGGTATATCCACATCATGTCTCGTTCTCTGTGTGTTCTATCGTTTGAACCACATCGCATGTTGTCAACAATCACGCTTAAGAAGAACGTATTGAATTTTGAAGTCCCTTTAGTGGACTTGTCCTGTGGTTAGCATCATGGCTTTAGCCTGATGCGGCGCAACCTCACATTTAACCTTAACCACATCCCCCACACGAACAAATGTATCAACTTCGTCTGCCATGAACACGCCGCCTATTGTATAATCTTAGTGGTGATACTGCCAAAGGGAAATTCATGGCTGACGCATATTCGATTACTGAACTGACCACCTACATCCGCGAGATGTTCGAGGTCAACGACAACTTGCAGGATGTTTGGGTGCAGGGCGAAGTCTCGAACATGCGCCGCGCCTCCTCCGGTCACTGGTATTTCACCCTCAAAGATGGTGGCTCGCAGCTCAAGTGTGTCATGTGGCGCACCAGCACCGCCCGCCAAACCGTCACGCCCGACGACGGCGACGAAATCATGGCGCATGGCTACGTCGGCGTGTATGACTCGCAGGGTGTCTACCAGTTGTATGCCGACAGTATCCGCGCCGTGGGTGCGGGTGACCTCTACCGCCAGTTCGAACTGCTCAAAGCCAGGCTGGAAGCCGAAGGGTTATTCGCCCCCGAACGCAAACGCCCGATCCCCGCCTTCCCGCGTCAAATCGGTATCGTCACCTCGCCGGAAGCCGCCGCCTTTCAGGATATGCAGAACGTCCTGCGCCGCCGCTTCCCCCTTGCCGAAATTATCCTCAGTCCGACGCTCGTGCAGGGTGCCGAAGCCCCGCCGCGCATCGTCACCGCCATCGAACGCCTGAACAACCACGCCGAACTCGATGTGATCCTCGTGTGTCGGGGTGGTGGCAGCATCGAAGATTTATGGGCGTTTAACGATGAGCGTGTCGCCCGTGCCATCGCTGCCAGCCGCGTGCCCATCATCACCGGTGTCGGTCACGAAACCGACTTCACCATCACCGATTTTGTGTCGGATTTACGCGCCCCTACGCCCTCCGCCGCTGCTGAACTCGCCACGCCGGATAGCGCCGAACTCGCGTTTAGCTTGCGTGACCTCAGCGACACACTCAACGGCTTGATGGATGACAAACTCGCCACCCTCAAATCCAATCTATCGGCCTCACGCCGCACGTTGGGGCATGTCGCCCCCACCAGCCGCGTCCGCAACTTTCGTCAGCGCGTCGATGATTACAACGTGCGCCTCGCCGTGCTGCAAACCGGCACGCTCGTCCGTTGGCGCGAACGCCTCGCCGCCCGTACCGCCGCCCTCAACGCCGCCGACCCGCGCTCCATCCTCAAACGCGGCTACGCGATCGTCTACCGCACCGAGGATATGGATCGCCTCGATAAAGCCGCCGGTACCAAAGCCGGCGTCGGCCTCACTATTCAATTTCATGACGGGGAACTCAAAGCCCGTGTAGAAGATAAGGACTCGCATGAGCGATATAAACGAACTCTCTTTTGAAAAATCGTATGAGGAACTCGAAGAAATCATTACCAAGCTCGAATCGGGAGATTTACCGCTTGAAGAGTCAGTGACGCTGTTCGAACGCGGTCGCCAGCTATCTGAACGCTGCCAATCGCTGCTCGACAAAGCCGAACTGCGCGTCAGCCAGCTCACCGCCGACGGTCGCGTCGAGCCGTTGTAGAGCTGCCTAATTTGCCTATGAAGCGCTTACTTATCGTTGCGGCATTTACCCTTGCTTGGCTAACAATCGCATGGGCAAATACGCTTGCGGTTCAAACTGATTCATCGACCCCGCCGCCACCAACTGCTTCTCCGGCTATCGCCACTGCCATAACACAGAGCGAATGTATGCTGTCCTTCGAGCAGTTTGCCTTCTTTGGCCCGCGCTCGGATGCCGAAGCAGAAACGCCCCCGCTTCCACCGTGGCAGCATGAAGCATCCATTACCCCAATTTTGACCCAAGACGGAAGCACTTCGCGGGATTTTCGAGTAGCCATCAGCCGCTCTATCAATGGCCTTGAAGAAATCTGGCTGAATGATGGCGAACTGCCAACAAATTTACGGGTCTATGAACCAGCCTCGCGCACATGGCGGCAGGTTTCATCGGCACTTGGCGACACCGGACTCTACGTCGAATCGCTATATGTGACAAAAGATGGGGCGGTATGGGGTGGGGTTTCAAGCAGTTGGATAGAGCAGCCACCTTCTGTTAAAAAGCATCCTGTCTTGAGCAAATACAATGACACGACTGGACGCTTCGAATGGCTTCAAAACATACTAGAAATCCCCGTTATACAGCAGCGAGTGGTTAAAATCAGGACGAATATTATTCTTGATGATCAGGATACATTTTGGATTTTTGTCGAAAATGATGGCCTATATCATTTTGACCCCGCCCACCAAACCACACAACGTTTAGCCGATATTCCCGATGCGCAAATTTATGATGCCGCCATATTTCCTACCGGTGACATCTATTTCGATACTTACCACCACATCCTTTCCGAAGAGGACTATTACGCTGGAACTGAACACAAACTCTTTCAATTCATGCTTAAAACCAATGAGATTATCGCCGTCGATCTTCCCGAAGATTCTCAAATACCCTTCCGCTTCAGTGGTTTACAAGTGGATTCACTAGGTCGGCTGTGGCTCGGCATGGTGGGTTATCGTGAACAAAATGGGAGTTGGAATATTGTTCATCAACCGCCTGCTGAATACATACCCTTAATGCAGGCTCCCACACTGTTTTTCCAGAGTTCCGATGGCAGACTGTGGTATCGCTTATGGAGTGACGGGGTTTATTGGGCAGATGGAACCGCTTGGTACAATCCCAAAACAGGCGAAGGCTGCATGTTCACGAACCTGACAGGAAGCATCGTTGAAGACTCGCAACACCAGCTTTGGATGGCAGTTCGAGGCGAGCTATATCGTTATCGCTTAGATGGATCTGGCTAACGCACCGCCGACGGTCGCGTCGAGCCGCTTTAAGACTCGTTCGCTACTCATTCTGTCGTACTTTACGTACAAAAAAAGGCCGAATGCATATTCAACTTGAAAACCAGCCTGTTTCCAGATGCAATGACCAGCTTTTGAAGTGCCTTTAGTGCACTTGTCCGACCGTAGGTAGCATGATGGCTTTAGCCTCATGCGAGGCAGCAACAAACATTTCTAGTGCTGGATAACAGTTTTGTGCCTGAGGATCTTCTCGATTTATCAAATCCCAATTTGTGGAAATTGGCTTACTGTAGGGGGCTGTGTGTGCTTCCATCTCACCGCCGACGGTCGCATCGAGCCGTTCTAACATCAACCTGACACCTTTTATCCCATATATCCCAAGCAAACGCCGCCTTATTTCCCAAATACCACCCAATCGTATGCCTAAATGGAAAAGAGAGCACATATTGATGCGCTCTCCCTACAGCCAATCCTCGCCTACGCTGTTATAAGCCCGTTAATCCAACGTTGGATTTTGGTTTGATTAACCAACATATCCAAATTTTGCTATAAAATTTGGTTTAAACCACAATTCCCAATAAACTCAACACGTTGGTCGGGACCCCGCGCGCTGCGTCCGCGCCACCTATCACAATTAAATGTCTCTCGTATTGTTCCCTCCCTGTTACTACGGGGAGGGCTAGGGTGGGGTGGAATTATATATTGGGGGGTGAGGTATTTCTACACCGGCCACGCGCCACGCACGAAGTTCAACTTCTCCAACGTCTGGAAGTACTCGCCGCCTTCGTGGTTGTTGTACGGGTACACGTTAATAGCTTTCGCGCCTGCATAATGGTTGTACGCCGCGTAAACCGTCCGCGCGGGGCAAATGTCATCCATCAGCGCCACCGAGAACAGCGCCTTGGCCTTCGCCCGTGCCGAGAAGTTAATACCGTCAAAATAGTCGAGCGTGCTGAACACCGTGTTAACCTTGTCGCGGTGGGTGTGCAGGTAGCGCGTGATTTCCTGATACGGATCGCGGTCGGCCTTCTCAACCGCCACCTTGTAATGGCACAGGAACGGCACATCCGGCATCGCCAGCGCCACCGTTGTATCCAACCCCGCCACCGCCAGCGTAATCCCGCCGCCTTGGCTGCCGCCCGTCACCGCAATACGGTCGCCATCCACCGCCTCGTGTGAACGTGCCGCCTCAACCGCCCGCACGCCATCCGTGAACACACGGCGGTAATAATAATTCTCCGGCTTCAAAATGCCGCGCGTCATAAAACCCGGAATTTGTGGGTTCGAACCCAACGGTTCATAATCCGGTGTATCGCCCATGCGCCATGTGCTGCCCTGCCCGCGCGTATCCATTACAAAATGGGCATAACCTGCGCTCGCCCAAACCAGCCAGTCAATTGAGAACCCGCGCCCGCCACCGTAACCAATGTATTCGACAATACACGGCAGCTTGCCACTGCGTTCACGCGGCAGGATCAACCAGCCCTTAATCGGCTGCCCACCGTAACCATTAAACGTCACGTCAAACGCTTCAATGAGTTTAAGTTGGGTCGGCGCAGGTGTGAACGTGGCGTTCAGCGGGAACTCGCGCGATTCATCCAACGTCTTTTGCCAGAACGCATCAAAATCGGCGGCTTCACTTCGCGCGGGAACATAAGCTTGCAACTGCTCAAGTGGCATATCACTGTACGGCATCTTTTAACCTTCTTCGTAGAAATGGATATTGTTTGAACTCGCCCTAATTGTACCCACTTCTCACCTCACGCACACCGCACCAACCGGAAATTAAAACGGCTGGCATCCGGCGCAATAGTTTGAATCTACAAACCTTGCCTACCAAATTCCAACCATCTACCAACGGTCTTAACAATCCTGCTCTCTTAAAATGGTTAGTGCCGCTGCCCCTTAAAAGCTACCAAATGGTCTTCCAAATGGTCACCCTAAACCCTGTCACTTCGGTTATGCTATTCAAAGACCACCGCATCTTACTCCCTTGCCCCGTATTAACAGGGCAAGGGTTGGGGATAGGGGTCTCGCCGCAGCTTAACAACCGAATCGGCACAAAGCGCACAAAATCGACCTTATTTCGCGCCGCCTCTGCCGCTTGTTCCGCATATTGTGCATTGGACTGTCAACTGAGAACTGTTGACTGTTAACTATTTTGCAGCAAACGTTGCAGCAGCAGGGGTATAGGCCACCGCTGCAAATAAAAACTTAGCAATCTTGGCAGCAGCACACAGATTGCCATTTTCGCCAATCGTTCTCGGTCAGATGATTAGCAATAAAACACTTTTGCCATTCTCTATAGTGGTTATGTCGCCAATATTACCAACTGACAATACTGACATTGATATGCGAAGCTATCCTGTGGACGTGCGTAGCCTTCTGTGGATGGCGATTCGCCTTTGCCTTTATCTGAAGCTAATCGCTCTAGAATTGACTGACGAGTGTATTGGCACCCTGCCGCCGCCGCCGCTGCCATAAACCCTTGGCTTTTCTCTATCTTCCTTGGCGTGCTTGACGATTCGCCTTTGCCTTTATCTTGGACTTGTAACTTGAAGCTTGCAACTTCCAACTACAACGGTTTCCACTCAAATGCATCACCCGCCCGCGCGATATGCCCCAAGCTGGGGAACGCATAATGGTAGGCCATCACCAGCAGGTTCTCATTCGCCGCCCGCCCGAACAGCCTCCACCGTGTCTCGGTCGAAACATCCGGCTTCGCGTCGAACCCCGGTGCCCAGTCAGGGTGCAGCAGTTGAACAGGATGGTGGGTCGCGTCCACCAGATGCAGCAGCGCCTCACCCTTCGACTCAACCAGCACCGCCATATGCCCGACCGTATGCCCCGGTGCATGAACAGCAGAAATCCCCGGCAGGATCTCACCCTCCTTCTCGATCAGCGTCACCTTATCCTGTATCGGCAGCAGGTTTTTACGCGCGGCTTCGTTCGGTTTTTCGGCGTTGTTGGCCTGTTCCAACCAATAATTCCACTCGTCCTTCCAGATGTAGTAATGCGCCTTCGGGAAGGTTGGCCGCCCATCCGAACCAATGATCCCGCCGATATGGTCGCCGTGTCCGTGGGTAATAATGATCGTATCGATCTTGTTGAGTTCGATACCCGCCATCAGCAGCGTTTCAGTAAGGTTGCTCATCCCGATGCCTAAACCCGTGTCAATCAAAATCGAGTGTTCTGGTGTTCGAATGTACAAAATACTGATCGAAAAAACTAACGCCTCAGGGTCGTATCCCAAACTTTTGAGTTCATCGACAACCACGCCTGATTCAGCGTTTGCGAACAAATTAGCGCCCTGCCGCCGCTGGTCAGCATCGCAAAACGCGACGCACAAAAAATCGCCGATGTTAAAACGATGCGTGTCACCCAGCATAATAATCTCCTATGAACGTTTTATTCGTCGTAAAATCATTCCCAAAACAGTGCTGGTCTCTTCCATCTTCAAGGCTGTGCTGCCGCCCAAAAATACGGCTGCCCCCAGCACCCCGCCGATGATGCCCACCATCCCGTAATTCAGTGTATCCCCAATGAGGCTGGTAAACAGTACCAATATGACCAACATGCCGCCCGTCGCCGCTGCTGTTCGTAGGATACCGTCTAACAGGTAGCTGTCCCGTCCCGTCCCGATGCGCCGCCGGAGCAGCGCCCACAACACGACCGCCTCTACCAATGTCGTAACCGAGTTCGCCAGCGCCAGACCCGCGAACGGCCCCCGTGCCAAACTCGCCGGATCACCGATAAACTGGATAAAAACGATACTGAGCACGATATTCGCGACCAGCGAAAGCACGCCGATAAACACCGGCGTTTTGCTGTCCTCCAGCGCGTAAAATGCCCGTGACAATACTTCCAAACTTGCGTGTCCTGTGATGCCAATCGAGAAGAAAGCCAGCGCCCATGCTGTCCCTGCCGTGTCCTCGGCTGTCCAATTGTTACGTTGAAATAACAAACCCACGAACGGCCCGCCCAGCACAATCAACCCGACCGTCGCCGGCAGTGCCAGAAAAATCACACTCCGCAGCGCCCTTGCGAGGCGGTCGTTATACCCTTCCATGTTGCCATCAGCCGCAAAGGCCGAAAGCGTGGGAAAAACTGCCGTGCCAATGCTCTGCCCGATCACGCCCAATATCGTGAACATCAGCGTCCATGCAGTCGTCAACACCGCTTGGCTGCCCACAATCATCCGCGAGGCAAAGTTTACATTCACGAAAAAATTCAACTGCGCCACGCCCAACCCCAGCACACGCGGCCCCATCATCAGAACCACTTCTCGCACCCCTTCGACTCGCCAATCGAGTAAGAAGCGTACCTTCGGTGCCTGTGTTTGGATCGCCCTTAAACCGGGGAGTTGAATCAGAAGATGCAAGACTGCGCTCAACACCGCGCCCCACGCCAACCCGTAAACATTCGCGCTCCCCACCTGCGCCACCGTTCCTGTCAGCGGAGGTAATATGTGCGCAATCACTAATGCTCCGATAATCTGCCCGATGCTGTTCATACTGATCGCCAGTGAAGGCAGCACGAAGTTCCCATAGGTCTGCAAAATGCCCATCATCAAACCGCTGATGCTGAAAATAAAGGGAGTCAGCATCATAATTCGAACCAGCGAAATGGTCAGTTCACGCACCACCGGAACCTGCCCCGGTGCAAGTGCTTCGATCACCCACGGCGCGAATATGAATACCACCAGCGATAACACAGCCGCAGCCAGTGATGAGAGCGTAATCGCTGCGCTCGCCAAGCGCCATGCTCGTGTATCATCGTCATTCCGCAAATAGCGAGCAAACACCGGAATAAAAGATGATCCCAGTGCCCCACCCGCAACCAGCACGAATATTGCCTCAGGGATACGCTGGGCAGTCGAGAAGGCATCCAGCGCCGCGCCTGCCCCGAACGTGCTGTTGACGATGGCAGTACGCACGATACCCAACACCCCACTGGCAAGAAAGCCCAACAGGGCGATGCCTGCTGCGCGGACAATTTGACGATTGGTAAGAACGGCTGCCGAACGTGACAATCAGGTTTGCCTTTAGTTATTTAATCGGCGCGATTGTAGCATACTACCGGATTTGCTGGCGGAATCAAAAAGCGGCCACCCCACGTCTACTGTACGGTTGGCCGCTTTACTGATCTGTTGAGGCTGCCGTTAGTCCATCGCGCCAACCAACGCCGTCGCCGCGTCCAGCTTCACCTGTTCAGCTTTATAGGCTTTGATGTTCGCCTGCCGGAGCATCACCAGCGACAAGATCAAACCGAGAGTTCCCAACAAGAAGCAGATGCCATAAGCGGTAGAAACGCTGCCGGTTAGATTAATTCCTAGATCGCGAACAATGCCACCTGTCGAGGTTCCACCACCCCGCGCAAAAGTTACCACCAACGTCCAAAAACCGAGAAACGTACCCGCCCGTCCTTCAGGACTCATGTCCATCATCAAGCCGGTTGTACCAACGTTCCAGATGCCCAAGCCGATACCGAGCAGGACGAGGCCAATCGTCACCAATGGGCGAACTTCCCCAAACGCTGAAATAGTAAAGGCCACAAAACCGCTCACCAAAAAGCTGACACCGATATACGACATCTTCGTATTGGTCAACGACTTAAAGCGCCGCGAGAGAAATAAGAAAACAATGTTCGCCAAGATAGCCATACTTGCCCAATATGATGTGAAGCGTGTGGTCACGTTGGCATCCATTTTGAACACATCACCACCGAACGGCTCCAAAATCATGTCTTGGGAGAAAGCAAACATCATCGACAAAACGAGGAACCAGAAAAAGTAGCGCATCGGTGACAAGCTAAATACCAGCTTCAGATCAGAAATAGCCGATGAACGGTATTCTTGCGGCCCATTATGCTCAAATACGGTTCCGGCTTTCACCCGTCGTTCTTCCCCAACCACCGAGAAAAACCATAACAGACCCATCACCGCAGCACCGACCACAAATACCATCTGAAGGGATTCAGGTGTAAATGTAACTGCTTGCCCTTCTTTGTGTTCGGGCAGCAAACGTCCAAAACCAAAACCACCAACCGCGAAACCAATGAGCAAAAATGTCCATACAATACCCACCGCACGCCCACGAAGTTTTTCTGGCGCTCGGTCATAAATCAGCGCAAGGAACGTACTGCCAGAAATTGCCCCACCGAGGCTAAACAGCAGCATACTAATACCAATGATGAGCCACTGAAATCCATCACGCCCAACCATACCCGCCGCACCACCACCCGCCTCAAGCTGGGCAGTCGCAATGCCTAAACCGAGTGTACTCAGTACCATCATGGCACGACCGAGCCAAATCCAGAACATCCGCCGGTAACCTGCAACTGGTCGGCGATCCGAAATCCGTCCTGCCCAAATACCGAATGGCGCAAGAAAATAGCGCAAGCTGCTCAACAGACTTACAGGCGTAGCCGCATATCCCAGATCGCTAACCATAATGCGGTTCCAAAAACCACCGATGATCACATCCGCCATGCCTGATCCAAGATGAAAGAAGCCGATTTTAATATTCCGGCCAACCGATAAATTCTGTTCCTGCGGCGTTTCCATAGAGTACAACCTGAATTATGTAGATTTACGTAGATTTACTCTACAGATTATAGTCCATTTAACCCTCACTTCAAGCATTAAAGATTTTTACGAATTTTTACGCAGATGGGCGAGTATAGGGTAGAATCATAATAGTCATCAAACAGGGGAGGTATTCGCTCATGCCAGCACAAGGTCGCTACAAAAAAATACTCGTTCCGTGGGACGGGTCAGGTTGGTCACGCCGCGCCATTCCGCACGCTGTCGATATTGCCCAAACCAACGAGTCCGAGTTGACGATCCTGTACGTGTTTCGCCCGCCCGGTGCGGAGTATGCCGACCAGATAGCGCTTGCCGGACAGGAAGGCCAGATTCAGCAGTTGCGCGATAATGTCGAACAATCACTAACAGGTGTTGCGCATGAACTTCGTAATCAGGGGGTAAAGGTTCGCACGCTCATCCTCGAAAGTACGGGGGTTGCCAGCGCAATTTGTGATTATGTGCGCGATGAAGACATCGATCTTGTGGTGATGAGTACGCACGGGCGCACCGGTATTGCCCGTTTCTTGTTTGGTAGTGTCGCCTCAAAAGTGATGGAAGAAGTCAAAGTACCAGTGCTGCTGGTTCATCCTGATAAAGAATAGCGATTACTCGATTGCGTCAAAAGGCACTTCGCGCTCGGCAACCAATTGACGCAAATGTTGGATAGCCCGCAGCGCCGCCATTCGTTCGTCGGTCGGCAAATTGAGCGCTGCGAATTCATCTTCGTCCAACAGGATGATCGTACCGTTGGGGGTCACAAACACATCCAATTCAAGGTCATCCGAGTGTATTGTCTGGTCGCTGATCGACGCCGGACGGGTGATATTGCAGTACCAACCCTTCAGCGTAGGGGTATCACCCTCGTGGACTTGAAAAATGTTGTACCATTGGTCTCTATAAAACCATTCCACAAACACATCGCCTCGCCGGAACACCACAAAGCCAAGGTTCGATTCCAGCGGGTTAAAAACGGCGCGTAAACACACCCAGTTTTCGCCCTGCCCGACCACTTCGCCCTGATATTCATAGACCAGTTCGCCGCGATGGTTGCGTTTTTCGATGGTTACAGTTGACATAACATTCACACAGCACTATTTCGTAAACACGCAAATCATAATAGCGTGCTTCACCAACCTTCGCCATTACAAATATGTATGCTCAGGATTTACGCCCGACCAAGCGTATGGACGACCAACAGCACGCCGGAATGTACATGTACCGTTGCACGCTCGCTGTGCATCACATTACTAACACCGCGCGCGGGGCCAAACGTAAGCGTCTCATCACGCAGCGGGTAATAAAGGGCTTCCGTGCGGATGCCAGCCGCTTCCCCCGCAATGGGAATGAGCGAAACCGTATCGCCCTTTTCACCATCAATCGTCGTTGCGCCGGGGTAAGCCAACCATGCCTCCTGCTTACCTGCCACCAACCGGACGTCAAGGTTGCGAAGTGCCGGTAATGCCAACAGGTAAATATTACTCAGAGTTTGGTCGAGACGGTCACCAAGCGCGGAGAACAAGCGAATGCGGGTAGCCGGTTGCTTTGCCGCAAATAGCAGCGCCAATTCAAGGTCAGTTTCATCTTTTTCAGGGGGGAAATGGTGCAGTTCAGCCCCTTGGCCGACAAAATGCTGAATTTCGGCCTCATCGAGTGAATCCATATCGCCGATTAATGTGTTCACTCGCAAACCGTAGTGCGCTGCCTGCCGCGCACCACCATCGGCTGCAATTACCCACGCATCAGGGGCAGCATTCAGTTCACGCTGCACCAGCGGCCCATCATCAGTCGAACCATTGGCGAAAATGAACGTAATTATCGGCTTCGACGCTTCCACCGCTCGTTAACTTCCAGTTTGCTGATGTCCGGTATTTCCAAAAATTCATTGACGAGCCGATTAAAACGGTCGTACTCCAACATTGGAAAATGTCGAACGTTCGATAATGGGATTGGCAGGAGTTTATCTTCTTTGTCGTAAGTAATGTAGTTCCACACTGCTTCCGAAGGCGGCTCGATCAAGCCATCTTCCTGCCCGTGCAGCACGACAGCCGGCATCGGTAACTGCCAAAGCGTATCCAAAAAGCGCCCGCAATCGTATTCAATCGCACTCACGCGCAGCGCCTGCGGGTCGGTTTTCGGCAGGTCAACTTCTAGTTTAGCGTAAACCGGTTCCGAACGCCGCACACACCGCTGGAGCAGAGATTCGGGGCTGCTACTGCCAATAACGTCTTGCAGTTGGTTATAACGGGTGTTGTCGGCAGGTGGGATTTCCGGCAGGTAATCCGCCGTCACCTGTCCACTGGCAGTAGCCGCACGTAAACGTTCGAGCATCGCCGTGCGAATCGTCGAGTTCATAATCGTCGCTTCGGGATGCACATCTGCGTAACCGCGCGTGTGAACAGGCGCATTGCCGCGTCCCGGTCGCGTGCGATTTTCAAGGTTGGGCATATCGAAAAGCGGTGCGCTAATCAACATGATACGGGGTGCCTGGTCAGGGAATACACGCGCGTACTCTGCCGCGACCCATGCACCAAGCCCGTGCCCGATGATAGCAGCCTTGGGAATACCCATCGCCTGCATAAAATCAGATAGCAGTTTACGCTGGTTATCTAGCGTGTATTTCGAGGGGTTTTTACTCGAATCGCCAAACCCATGCAGGTCGAGGGCATAAACACGGTACTTGAGTTGTAGGTTCTGCATCGTTGGAACCCAATACCGCCACGAGCCAACCCAACTATGAATGAGGATGACAGGTCGCCCGCGCCCAAGCACCTCATAATGAATTAGTTCGCCGTTAATACTAATGGCACTCATAACGTCTTACTGCCCTTCTTAGGCAATGCCATTAGCTTTGAGGATGTCACCAATTTGGCGGGTCAGTTCATCCGGAGCAAATGGTTTCAGGATATAGGCCACGGCTCCCGCGTCGATACCAGTCTGTTTTTCCTCGTCTTGCCCCTTAGCTGACAGGAAAATCACCGGAATATTTTTGATCTCGTCGATCTTTTTCATCTCGCGGCAAGCCTCATAACCGGTCATCTTGGGCATCCGCACGTCCATCATAATCAAATCTGGCTTGACCTTCGGTGCCAATTCCAGCGCTTCCGCGCCATTGGCTGCAGCAGTAATTTTATGTCCTGCGAACGTCAGCGTGAATTGGATTAAATCGCGGATGTCGCGCTCATCCTCGGCGATAAGAATGTTTGCCATATTACGGCGTACCTTCCGTGTAATGAACTCTAGGAACCCCGACCAACGCCTTCTTGGGGTTGCTGTGAATTTTTCGGCTGTTTAACAGGCAAGCCGATGAAAAACGTCGTTCCCTTGCCCAATTCTGATTCAAACCATATATCTCCATTATGCATCAGGACGAGTTCACGAACAATTGAAAGTCCCAAGCCCGTCCCCGGCACGTCCATGACCAGTGCATGGTCTTCATAACGTTCGAAACGTCCCCAAATGCGCGGCTTAAATTCTTCGGGGATGCCAATACCAGTGTCCTCAATGGCGATCACCACTCGCTCTTGATCGGCATCCAGCTTCGCGCTGACTTTGATCAACCCACCCTCGTAGGTGTAGTTGAAGGCGTTACCAATCACGTTGGTCAAGATTTGCATCAGTTTCAGCGGATCAGCTTCAATCACTGGCAGCTTACTTTCGACATCCACCGTCAGTTTAAGCTGCTTCAGTTCATTTTCAGGCCGGCTCTTGATGCTGTTGAGGGCATGAGAAACCACCTCATGCAAGTCCACAGGTTCGATATTCAACTGCTCGCCAGCATCCAACTTGGAAATGTCGAGCAGGTCTTCCACCAGCTTACTGAGCCGGTCAGCATTATTCTTGATCTTGGTCAAAAATCCGCTCTGCGGTTCGCTCAACTGTCCAGCCACACCCATCAACATCAGGTCAGCAAAACCCTTGATGCTGGTCATCGGTGTACGGAGTTCATGCGATACATTCGATACAAATTCCGTCTTTACGCGGTCAGCTTCGATTTCCTTGGTGATGTCGCGGAACACCGATACCGTACCGAGGAAGCGTTCGCTAATGTATACCGGCGAAAGATGGACCTGCACCACTTTCTGACCGAGGTCAAGCGTTTGCTCCAAAAAGTCACCGGGCTTGTAAGCATCCGGGGTTTTCGTCCACAACTCAATGTTGTTCGCCCACTGGGTCGCCGACTGTCCGAACAACCGGGTCAGGCGGAACATCGCCTGCCCGATCACCTGATCACGCGGGAGTTGGAGGATACGTTCAGCCGCGCCGTTAAACAGTACAATCGCACCTTCGGCATCTGCCAGCATAACGCCGTCGGCAATACCTTCAACGATAGCCGAGTTCTTCTCCGACTCTTCTTGCTCCACCCGTACCAAGGTACCGAGACGTTCCGCTTGGTCACGAATAAGGTGGTAAAGGTCAGCGTTGTTAATGGCCGCTGCCACCTGATTAGCAGCAGCCATCACCAGCTTGAGCTGTGTTTCGGTAAAGGCGGTCGTCTCACGATTAAGCAGCACCAACACGCCTTGCGGATCATCATTACTTTCCAGCACCACCGCCAAAGCACTGTGCCACTCGCCCGCATTCGGGGCATTCGGGTCCCAATAGGGTTCACTATGTAAGTTGTTGGCAATCAACACGTTGTTGTTTTCAAGCAACCACTGTGCCAGCATCGCCGCCGGATGATCAGTTTCACCCCTAGCCAACTCGGCGACATCGCTGTGCAAAGCAGCACGAGGAACAAGGCGATCTGTCAACGGGTCAATCAGCAAGATCAAGCCTTCGTGGGCGTTCACGGCTGTGGCGACAGTTTCCAACGCACGGGTCAACACGCGATCCATATCCAGTGTCCGCGCCAGTTCAGCCGTAATGCGATACAGCATATCCAAACGGTCGCGCTCTTGTTGCAGTTCGTCAGTACGTTCTTTAACACGCTGGTTCAGTTCATCCGCGAAGCTGTTAATGCGTTGGAACAACAGCGCGTTCTGCATCGCGGAACCTAACTGCGAACCCACCGTCGTCAACAAACGCTCGTCGTTGATACCAAAGGCACGCGTATTGCGACTGTCACGAATAGCCAGCACACCCAGCACTTGATCACCGGAGGCAACCGGCACACCAAGGTAGCTGCGAGCATCCGGTTCGCCGTTGCTGATGCTCAGGTTATGGCGCATGTCATCGCTGCTGAAGTTGCCACCACCCAAGGAGAGTGAACGCCGG